>JAFDGZ010000074.1 GCA_019309045.1 Deltaproteobacteria bacterium
GCACGGCTGGCGACAGCTGGACCGACAACAGCGGCTGGAAGGTGGGCGGAGATTTTGCGCCAGCAGGGACTGAAAACACCTGGCACGGAATTACAACTGACGCAGGTAATACCATGGTGACACGCATATCTCTGACTTTCAACAACCTGGTGGGTACGTTGCCTGCGGAACTGGGCAATCTCGGCAATCTTCAAACCCTTTATCTGAAGTTTAACCATCTATCAGGAAACATACCCTCGTCACTGGGCAGTCTTGCCAATCTAGTAGAGCTGTCCCTGTACCATAACGAGCATACAGGCAGCATCCCCACGTCATTAGGGAATTTGACCAATTTGCAATATCTTAATCTGCGCAGTAACAAGCTAGAAGGTAGCATTCCTTCGTGGCTGGGTGATATGAGCAATCTTCGATGGCTTTATCTGAGCTCTAACCAGTTTACGGGTGGCATTCCCTCGTCATTGAGTAAACTGAGCAATCTTCAAGAACTTTCTCTGGGCGGCAACAAGCTAGAAGGTAGCATTCCTTCGTGGCTGGGCGATATGAGCAGTCTTATAGGGATTGCCCTGGACATGAACCAGCATACGGGCAGCATTCCCTCGTCATTGGGGAATCTGAGTAATCTTGAATATATTAATGTGCACTCTAACCAGCTTACAGGCAGCATTCCCTCCAGCCTGGGCAATCTGAGCAATCTTCGAAGACTATATCTGTTCAATAACCAGCTCAGGGGGCCGATTCCCAGGGCGCTGGGCAATCTGTCAAATCTTGAACGTCTCAGGCTGTACTCGAACGAGCTCATGGGGCGCATCCCGGTGGAGCTGGCAAATCTCACGAATCTGGAAGAAGGGGGATTGGATCTTCGCTGGAATCACCTCTTTACAAGGGATGATTCTCTGCGGACCTTTCTCAACATAAAACAGGAAGGCAACGATTGGGAGAGTTATCAGACTCCGCCATTTGCTATAGTAACCCCCATGCTGATGCTGCAATTGCCGGATTAGGGCGGTGTAAGGTCTTTTCAAGGGTGGGTGGGGCAGTGCGAGCCTGGGAACCGCTCCTGCGACTGGGGGTTAGCGCAAATCGTCATCAGGCAACAGCCATCTTCTTCTCATTCTGAATAATGATTTTCGGATCCGGATTTTTTGGAGGAACTGGAAGTCCTTGCTCCTCCAATAAACTGATGTGTTCCTTCATACCCCACTTTGCTTTGTACAGACAATCCTCGATAGAATGTCCGATTCCTGTAAACCCTTCCAGGTCAGGAGAGTAAAACCCGAAATAATCGGGTTCTTCCGTGGCTTCAATCACCAGAGAGTATGGCAATTCTATCATGTTAGTATTCTCCTAGGGCCTTTTGATCCCTGCAGCTTTCAGTATAGCATGGCACGTGCCAGTCGGGACTTCTTTTGTTCCATGGTAGTCGACTCGTATCAGCCTATCCCAATCTGGCTTTGCATAATATCTGATTGAACCCTTCTGTTTCACAATTCTGAAGTCATTTTTCTCGAGCAGTTTCACCAATTCACTGAACTTCACCAAATGCTCCCTGTCTCGCAGGCATCATTTACAAAGTAGCACCATTGACGCGAAGACGAGCAGTCATAAATTAGCATTCAACTTTAAGGGGAGCAAGGTATTTTGTTGAATCGATGTGTGTTGAAAATTGCTGGTTGGACTAAACGAGCTGGTAAATCGAGGTCTGTCAGGTTGGTGGATGCTGGAATACGCAAACCGTTGTGCGGCAAGGGCTAGTGCGCCTGTGAGCAGGTACGGTCAGGCAGGTGAGTTCTTTTGCTGATTGGTGGTCTGGCCAAGTCAAGTGGTTGAGGAGACAGGAAAAGTTGTCGGAAATAGGTCGACTCTGGCGCCAATAACGTTCATTCTAGGCGCAAAAGCAGCGTTTTCTGCAGGCGCACGAGATGGTGAGAGCAAAGAGGCATTATATTCCTGGGCATATCTGGCACATTACCCATCGCTGTGACAAGCGAGAATTCCTGCTGAAATTTGTAAAAGATCGCGGCCGATGGCTCCACTAGCTACTGGAGGCCAACAGGCGCTATGGACTAGTTATCTTGAATTACATGGTGACCTGCAATCACCTTCATCTGCTTGTTGCGGATGAGGGAAATCGACATGTAATTCCAAGGTCGATCCAGCTGGTGGCTGGCAGAATAGCTCGAGAGTACAATCAGAGGAAGAGACGGCATGGTGCTTTTTGGCAAGATCGGATCAGCCACAGCCGTAGAAAGTGGTGAGCATTTGCTTCGCTGCATCGTCTATATCGACTTGAATATGGTGCGTGCCGGGGTTGTTAATCATCCTTCGCAGTGGTCATTCTGTGGCTACAGAGAAATTCAAGAGCCCCGACGAAAGTGTGCCCCTATTGCTTATGAGAGGCTCATGTAGTTGGCTGGTCTTGCCACTTACGACCAGTTTCGAGCTGCTCACAGGGACTGGGTAGATGACTTTCTCGGTCAGGGAAAAAGGCATATGACAGCAGGGGGACAAAAAGCATTGCCGTGGGTAGCGAGCGTTTTATCCAGAGGACAGAGCGAGAGCTCGGTGCCCGGGCAAAGGGGCAAGTGGTTTGCAAAAATGTTGACGCACTTATACTTAGAGAGCCGGGAGTTTCTTATCGGACCGATTTCCAAGCCCAAAAAGGTGATATTGACGCCGAAAACAGCTATTTCTGGAAGACTAATGTAGATATATTTCGATATGTTAATTTGGCCCGACCACGAAGAGTTACGATGCCATCAATGATTAGTGAGAAGCAACAGTTTATATCGGCTTTTCCACAGACCATAAGGATCACAGGACTCTTTTTATCTGTTGCCAAGTTGTCGGCCTTTGAATTATATACAGGAGACATAGATGGCCATTGTTGAAAGAATCGTTAGACAGCGGAGGTCAATGCCTGAGTCTGCTCAAACTGCGGTGCTGGACTTTATAAGATGTCTGAAATCGAAAGCCAGTCGAATGGATGAGAAATATGAATTGGCGATGAGGGGCTAGGAAAGAAATCAAGTCCTTCAGGGATTAAAGACACAAAGAAGAAATTGTGATGAGCCGAGAAGGATAACAGGTTCTTTTCATAAACCATAAAATATCTATAGAGGCTACCATGAAAAACCTGACCATTTCATGTCTGCTGATTCTGGTGATTTTCTTTGCAAACGAAGCTTTGGCTGCCAATTTTAACGTTTCTGATGTGAGTGGACTTCGCTCAGCATTGGCTTCGGCTGCAACCAATCATGAAGATGATATCATAAGCATCTCGGCGGGACATTATCATACAGGCGGCTCCCCTTTTGTGTACAACCCCTCTTCGGATGAGAACTTCGCCCTTACCATAAAGGGGAATGGGGCAGAGACCACCATATTGGACGGCGATCTTCTGGAAGGGGTGATGGTGATTAACACATCTTCGTTAGCAGACGATAGCAATTGTGATATTGCGGTCAGGGCGATCAGCTTTCGGAATGGAAACAACCCTTCAACCAATGGAAGAGGAGGCCTTTACATCAGGACGGTAAACGGCGACATCATCGTGGAACGATGTACCTTTGAAGGGAATACGGGTTATTATGGCGGAGGTCTCTATGCCTTGGCACTAATTGCAGGAAATGCAACGGTTCAGCATAATCTGTTCTACGACAACTATGCGGATAACCGTGGCGGCGGTGCCTATGTCCGCTCCGGAGCCGGAGTCGCCTTGTTCACGGCGAATGTATGCATGAATAATGAAGCAGATTGGGCAGGAGGTGGCGTACTTTGCTCGACTACCAGTGGTAAAGCAGTGATGACAAACAACGTCTTCCTGGGCAATGTTTCCAGAGATGCGGGCGGTGGGGCGAGATCTTATGGTGATGAGGTCGTGATCACGAACAATTCATTTGTCAACAACAGTGCAAGTTTGAGAGGTGGCGGTGGATTGTTTGTTTATCAGTATTCAAATAATGAAACATGCTTTATTTACAACAACTTGTTTTGGAATAACACGGCAGTAGATAATGGCGAAGATATTTACATAGACGACGATAACAATGGTGATGGTATCGCCTGTCTGGTAAGGCTCTACAACAATAATTACGGTGTAACTGGCTTCTATGTGTCTCTCGGAACAAATCTGCTGCAGGGGAACAATATTCATGCGGACCCTCTCCTCCGATCTCCCGACACTGGGGATGTTCACTTGACAGCGAGATCCCCGTGCATTGACGCCGGCAACGCCGGTGCCCCGGAACTTCCTGATACAGACCTGGATGGTGGAGCGCGTACAAGGGGAACGGCCCCTGATATCGGCGCGGATGAATATGTAGCCAGCTTTCTCGAGGGAGTAAAATTGCTGATCCTGGAGGAATGATGGATAGGGAATTGTGTTGAATGGAAGTCGGTGCGAAACAACTAGCTGACAGAGGATTGCCAAGGTTGGTCGGGCCAAGCTAACTGGTTCGGTGTGGATAGGGTCGACCAAACCAATTAATTGATTTGTTTGCATATAGGGAGAGGCGGTTCGCGAAACCGCCCCCCACGAGATCTGATTTTGGGCTTAAAACGGCCTTTTTGGAGTGAAGAGAGGAGTTTTTGGAAAAATTCTTGCCAGCCTGCAATTGACCCACCTGTAGGAAGAATGTAATCGCAAAATTGAGTCACTCCTGGATTGCGCCTCTAACCACTAATAAAGTGGCGGCATGCCGCTAACATGTTACCGGATTGCCATCCGTGATAGGCAACGCAGGCTGAAGCCTTCGGCGAGCGACTTGATGCCAGGATACCGGTTATTATAATCATTCCAACAATCGGTACGTGCAACCTTTGCCTGGTTAGACCCCAGGTAACCCATATCCATCCACGTTAGGTCTAACTTCACGGACAGTATCCACAAAGCAGCACAGCGGCCACAGTTGTAAAAGAGATTTGTTTCTGATGGGATACCTGTTTGGGCCGAAAAAATAGATGACGAGTGTTCATACGTGTTGATATATTGAAAGGTGTCGGAGGGGCTTTTGGTCTGAGGTGGAGGGAATGGCCGTTTTTTAAAATGTAGAGTTTTGTGGGAAGTATTCATTGGAAAAAACCTAGTAATACAAGATTTTTCAAAACAATGCCTAGATATGTGCCATATCTGGAAGAGACCAGAAAAGGTAACTCTCAAGCATTTAATGAAGTTGTCATGCTGTTTGAGCAATGGGCGTTGAAGAGAGCTTATGCAAGACTAAACGACTATTTTCTTTCAGAAGAAGCAGTGCAGGAGGCATTTATTACCGCCTATTTGAAACTATCATCCTTGCGCAGACTGGAAGCATTTCCCGAATGGTTCCGGGCCATACTTATCTCTTCAATTTGTAAGATCATTAGAAAAAACCACCTCAATATTTCTTTTGTGCAACTGGATGAGTCAAAGGATATTGCTGCCTTAACGGCAACCGATCTGGACGTTTTTGAACAGCGTGAATCGAGAAGATTGATCAGGAGGGCGATAACAAGTCTACCGCCAAAGACAATGGAGGTATGCAGATATTTCTATCTGCACGGCTATTCTCAAAAAGAGATTGCCCATATCCTGAATGTGCCGTTGGGTACGGTTAAACGCCGACTCCATGACGCTCGCAAGAAGCTCAGAGAGTATCTCAAGTATGGATGCACAAAGGCAACTGTTCAGGTGGGTTACCTGCCTATATCCGATCATTTACTGGCAATGCTTTCACAGCATATTAATGAGGATGATAAGCTGCAAATACAACTCCAGAAATTTCTGTCATGGGCATCTCTGGCAAATGCCATTAGAAACCGCGAGTTGGACGTAGCTTTTGTGATGGCCTCACTTGCCATGACCATAAGAAATGAAGGGATTCCCATAATTTATGTTCTTGACGCCGCACATGGCGGCAGCGCTCTCACCGTGCGCAATGGCATCCCCGCTCTCGGGGCCTTGGCTGGTGCTACTCTTGGGCTTCCCGTGCCCAATTCGACCCACTCAGCCCTCCTTCACCTTTTGTTGCGCAACGAGACTATATCAGTCGGCCGGGATATCGCAGCCAGATACTTAGGTCCTTCTTACAACATAAGGGCGCTGCGACGGCATCAAATAGATGGGTTTTTCTGTGCAGAACCATGGAACACGAAGGCCGTGTATGAAGGCGTCGGCCGAATTCTGATACGTTCGGACCAGATCGACGCCGGGCATATTTGCTGTATTGTTGTTGCCAATGAAGATTTTGCCGCCAAACATGGGGATATTCTACAAAGCTATGTCATGAGGTTACTGGCGGCAAGTGATCTTGTCAGAAAGGATCCAGAAAAATGTTCTAAAATCCAGGCAGCTTATACTGGCATCAATCCTCAAATCGCTGAAGATGTGATCCGCAACCGCTATGTCACTTTTTTTGATTTAGAGCCTAATAGGGAGAGAGTTTCAAGAACCATGAACATGGCCAGGAATGCTGGAACTCTCGAACAATGTTGTAATCTTGACAGTTTCATTTCCACGGAATTTGTTTAGCCCGCATCCCTTGCTCTACCTATTCGCAATTGCAACTCCACCTTTCCGAACTTACACGGACAGAAGCGAACGTAAGTGGTGACGGCATTTTCGGTGACAGCCATGTAGACTTTTTGGTGATTTGCGAGTTCAGCCTGGTTGACTGCCTTGCTTCATCTCCGGTTGCCGTTGCATCTTGGGGGTAGGTCCTTCTAGTTGGAGCCATGCGATTCTTATTGCCACGGTACCCCGCTTCTGTAATCGTCAACAGAGAAAGCAGCCGCCCCTCCCGAACCTTATGAATGCATACTAGCGAACCTTTTTCTGGCAATCGGGCTCATATATTCTAAAGGTGCAAAGGGGGAATCATGGCTGCTGACGTTGACGCACTTGTTGTGAGGGTTGCAGATGTCTGTACCTATAAGTGGGACATGCTTCGCAATCGACCATTTGCCTTTCTTTTATCTGCATTTGCTGGCGGTGCCTTTGTGGTATTTGGTGCTATGCTTGCCCTGTCAGTCAGTGCTGGCGTACCAGGCAACCTGGCACCTGGTCTCGCCAACCTTTTGATGGGTCTAGTTTTCATGTTTTCTCTTGTCATTATCATGCTTGGAGGGATGACTCTGGTCACCGCGGATATGGCTGTGGGAATTATTGGCGTATTTCACAAGAGAATATCGTGGCCGGCTTTTTTTTATGGGGTACTGCTTGGCTATATCGGCAATTTCGCCGGAAGTATGTTTTTCATGTGGCTGCTCAGTAAAGGCGGCAGTTACGCCTCAGCAGCATGGCTTCAGCAGGCCCATGTAATAGCACTGAAGAAGACCGGCATGTCTTCCATGGAGATTTTTGCGATGGCCATTGTCTGTACTTGGACGTTGCAGACAGCGGCGCTGCTCTACATAAAAGCGGACGAGGATATCGCCAAGATTGCCATGGCCGCCTATGGTCCTCTAGCCTTTGTTGCAGGCATGACTGAACACTGCATTGCCAATATCGGTTTTCTGGCGCTGCCTCTTTTCCAGCAGGATCTTTTCGTTCAAGCGCACGGAGCCGTGTCGTCGCAAGTGCCCATTCTATTGCACTGGGGTTTCGGGCAGTATGGCTGGGCGCATAATCAATTGTATACCATTCTGGGAAACTTCATCGGAGGAATCTTTTTCGTTGGTATTGTCTTTCAGCTTGTCTCTCATCCAAAGAGAGTCTCTGAACTGTACAAAAACAAGAAAAGTTTCATGTTGAAACTTTGAAAGGAGAATCCTGCATGAATTATCACTACACCCCCTTTGATCCACTGGTATGGTTAATATTTGCCTTGTTTGTGATCTGTACTTTTCTGATCGTCAAAATCTATCATCACATTTACCCGAATTATCCGCAAAATGTTGAAAAAGAGACAGCGTCGGTCTCAGAAGAAAAAACAAGTTGGCAAACCGAGTAACGTTGTCCCTGTCAATGCGGTAAGAGTAGTTGGCAACAATCCCCACTTGCGAGTAAATGTTTCCCTGCGAAACAAAAAAGCTGGGGCAGGATCGAGAGGGTGAGAAGATAATCTGGATTGAGCTTGCGGCTTTGTAGGAATATTGGAGCTGCACCCGAAGGCTGTCTCCAGGCATTTCTGCAAATCGGGAGAAGGAGGCGAATGAAATGAATAAAACAGAATGGATTCCTACCGCATGTTATCAGTGCAAGGCTGAATGTGCCATCCTCGCCAGGGTAGAAGGGGGCAAATTGAAGGAGATTCGGGGAAACCCCAGAGCTCGCGGCAAAGCATGCGTCAAGGGCATGGCAGGTGTTTCCTTGCAGTACTCTCCGGAACGCCTCAAATATCCTATGAAGCGAGTGGGGCAGCGAGGAGAAGGAAAGTTTGCAAGAATACCGTGGGAAGAAGCGATGGACATAATTACCGGCAAACTACAGGAGTTGCGAGAGCGCGGCGAGGCCCACAAGCTTACGGCAAACTTCTTTCCTCACAGTATCACGGATCCCAAGTGGCGCTTCCTCAACGCCTATGGAGGCTTCATCAATACTGCCTTACCTCACTGCGATTCCGCTAAGATAGTGGCGTTTATAAAGACCATGGGGGGCGTGCCGAATCATCACATCCCACCCGCATGGTTTACGGTACCAAAAGGTGGAATCATGATCCTCGCTGGCCGCCATGCCTTTGGCGGCTTGGAAGACGCTGCGGTTCCCAAGGATATTCTCGAAGCGCGGGCACGGGGTGCCAAGCTGGTGGTGATTGATCCCATTTTTACGCATGAAGCTGCGAAAGCCGATCTCTGGATTCCGATTAAGCCAAGCGGTGACACCGCTTTCTTTGTTGGCATGATTCATCACATTATTACCAATGACTTGTATGACAAGAATTTCGTCGAAAAGTGGATTCGAGCAGGAGATTTCGGAAAACTGAGAGAGTATATTGCTGACAAGCCACCTGAAAAAATGAGCGAGATTTGCGAAGTTCCTGTGGAGACAATTAAACAGTTGGCTGAAGAATGCGCTGCCGCACCATCCGTGGGTGTTGACAGCTTTAAAGGGGTCATGCTGGGGAACGCTATGGACTTCGCCCACGCATGGACTATTTTCTTGAGCATTACAGGCAACATAGATAACCCTGGTGGTCAACCACTTCCGGATCTACTGCCGCTCTCGCCGGTGGAACCTGAGCCGTCGCCGCCTGATTTGCACGAATTGGGCTGGCATCGTACTGGCCCGGACAGGGAAAAATTCGCAAAGTATTCTTTCATCATGGAGCCGACATGGTATGAGGCCCAGGCCATAAAGAACGGGGGACTCAAGGTGCTTATCACCGCAGAATCGAACCCTGCTTTGACGGAGATGGGCCAGAATTCCTGGCAAGAGGCAGTCTGCGAACGAGATGCGAATGGAGATTACAAGTTGGAGTTGCTGGTCAGCTCTGAAATCATGATGTCCGAGACGGCTAGGTTTGCAGACCTCGTGCTTCCGGACAAATCGTACTTTGAACGGTGGGAACTTCTCTATATGCCCTGGTGGTACAATTTCGGCCATGGCCTCTGTTTGCGCCAGCCGGTGGTGGAATCCCCTGGCGAATGCCGCCATTCAAATGAGGTCTTCATCGAATTGGGCAAGCGCCTTGTACCGGAGTTCTTTCAGTTTGAGGATGACATTGCTTATTATGACATTCAACTGCAAGGCTTGGGCCTGTCCGTGAAAAAATTACAAGAAATGGGTGGCCTCTGGTCACCGGGTACCATGGGGTTTCGAAAATACGAAAAGGCTGGGGGTTTTGGTACTCCAAGCAAGAAAATACATCTCTATTGGGAGGACCTTGCAGAAGATCCCTGGAATCAGGAATGGCCCAGGGTGGAATTGGCTCCCGAATATAGAGACAATGCTGAAAAGTATCCTTTCATTCTAGTTTCATACCGTACTATTTTCCATTCAGGAGCTGGACAGTGGACTCATAATAATCCCCAGCTTCGAGATCGCATTTCGGGATTTTACGAAAACCCGCTTTTGATGAACCCTTTGGCAGCTAAAGATCTAGGGCTTTCCCAGGGGGATAGGGTAATTGTCGAATCCCCATGGGGTAGTGTGCAGTTGCAGGTCGAGCTCACAGAAGGAATCAGACCAGACTGCGTAGGCTTGGCCCACGGTTTTGGATCCACGGTCGGCAGGGTAGCCACCGCAGGTAAAGGTGTGGCTAGCAATATCTTGATACCGGATGCAGGCGCCACTCTGCAATGGCAGGACGTCATCGGAGGCGAATCGCATGTGTCCACGCGCGTTCGCGTTGTGAAGTAAGGGAGGGTACCATGAAACAACTGAGCATGATGATAGATATGAATCTTTGTATCGGCTGCCGCACCTGCATAGTTGCCTGCAGGAACTATCATGAGATTGTAGATCATTCAACGGCCATGCCTAATGAAATGCCGTATTATCTGAGAGTTGAAAGTCGGAGTGAGGGCAGCTACCCCAATCTGGCTGTCGATGTCTGGGTAGTTTCCTGTCAACAATGCAGCGACCCTCAATGTGTGACAGCATGCCCTGAAGGTGCGATCAGTAAAGATCCTGAGACCGGCATAGTGCGAGTTGATAGGGATATCTGTAACGGCTGCAACGCTTTCGGTGCTGTTGTGAGTGTTGAAAAAGAGCGCACATCACCCTGCAAGGCTGCCTGTCCAGCTCATATGAATGTGCAAGCATATGTATGGTTGGTTGCGAGGGGCAAGTTCCAGGAAGCCTTGAAAGTTATGAAAGAAGACAATCCATTGCCTGCTATTTGCGGCAGGGTCTGCGACCATCCCTGTGAGTCACAATGCAGTCGAGGAGGGATTGATCAACCTGTAGCAATCAATGCGATCAAGAGGTTTGTGGCCGATTTGGATCTCAATGCCGATACCCGCTATGTTCCGGAGATCAAAGTCAAAAAAGAGGATAAAGTGGCGATTATCGGTTCGGGACCTGCTGGTCTGAGCTGTGCCTATTTTCTTGCTCGAGAAGGTTATCAGGTAACGCTCTTTGAGAAGGAGGAAATCCTCGGTGGCATGCTGACTCTTGGAATTCCGGCGTACCGACTTCCCCGCGATCTTATAGATGCGGAAATCCAGGTCATTCGAGATATGGGTGTCATCATGAAAACAGGCGTAACTCTTGGTGAGGATGTGACTATAGAACAATTACGTCGGAAAGGGTTTAAAGCTTTTTTCATTGGAATCGGTGCCCAGCAATGCAAGAGCATGAATGTTGAGGGGGAGGATCTAGAAGGAGTCTATCCAGTCCTGGATTTCCTGGGGAAAGTCAATCGCGGAGAAGCGGTTACCCTGGGAAGACGGGTGGCCGTCATTGGTGGCGGTGATGCTGCCCTGGATGCTGTGAGATCGGCCAAACGGTTGGGAAGTTCTGAAGCATTTCTAATATACCGGCGCACCGTTGAGGAAATGCCAGCAACTGCTGAAGCAATCCGGGAATGTCAAGCAGAAGATATTGCCGTGAAAACTCTTACGCAACCCGTGCGATTCTTGGGGAAAAATGGGAGGGTAAAGGAAATAGAATGTATAAGGATGCGGCTAGGAGAACCAGATGAAACCGGGAGAAGTAAACCGGAACCCATGCCCGGAACGGAATTCAACATCGGAGTTGATGCTGTAATTGTGGCCCTAGGACAGGAGACTGACTGGGCTTGCCTGACGCCGGAGTGTGCCTGCCAACTTACCGATTGGGGAACAATGCAAATTGATCCCTTGACATTCCAGAGTGATGACCCCGACATTTTTGCTGCCGGCGATGCGGTTACGGGCCCTCGGACTGTCATCGAAGCGATTGCCGGAGGAAAAGAGGCCGCCATATCCATCGACAGATTCATAAGAGGTGTTGACTTACGTGAAGGTCGCGATAAGGAATTAAGCGTGGTGACGGAGGTTCCAAAAGAGAAATATCATCCTGGACAAAGGGCGCAAATGCCAGAGTTGAAACCAGAGGCTCGAATTAGCAACTTTGAGGAAGTTCAGCTAGGTCTGAGTGAAGAAATGGCTGTTGAGGAAGCCAAGAGGTGCCTTGCCTGTGGTTGCGCATGCATACAGGCATGCCCTTATGAAGTTATTCAGTTCGATCAGAAAGCAGAAAAAACGCATAAATGTGACTTGTGTTTTGATCGGATACATTTAGGTGAGGTACCGGTCTGTGTCGATGTATGCCTCACTGATGCTATAGAATTTGGTGAATATGAACTCCTGAAACAATTTGCGGTAGGGCAAGGGAGGAGCATCGTAGAGAACTTGAGCAAGGAGTCGCTCATTTATATCAAGTAGATTCTATTGCGTATGTCTAGTTCAGAGGACGGACTTGAGGGTAGTTCTGCAGTCTACGAATTGCTTTGGGGTTGGACCAGGACAACTCAGTGGGTAACCACAACCCTCAGGTTGCTGCACGGCCAGAGCCGCGGTTGCGATGCCCGTATCAGTATCGGCTACCTGCGTCGTGCTCCTTTTTATGAATGCCAACCGAAAATAATGCCTTCTGGCATGCACAATGCCATCTGACTTGAACCTTTAGCTTTTTTGTGAGCGGTTTACGGTTTAACGGTTATTGGTTTAGCGGTCGGGCCAGCTCAAGTGGTTGAGGCGATTGGAAAAGTTGTCAATAATTGGTTTGATTTGGGGGCAATAACGTTCATTTCAGGGGCAAAAGCAGGGTTTTCCGGTAGGCGCACGAGATGGCAAGCGTAAAGGGGCATTATGTTCCGGGGCGCATCTCGCACACCCCAGTTAAATATGCTTCGTGTTTCAGCGGATAAATAACCCACTGTTGCCATAATAATGCATCAGGAATATGGCCTTGTCCAATGGCTCAACATTTTTGAAAGGTCTTGACACGCGTAACCGTAGAGGTTACATTGAGATAATGATAAAATCCTTCTCGCACAAGGGGCTCGGAGACTTCTTTTACGACGGCGTTAAAAAGGGTGTTCAGCCTAAACACGCCAACAAGATAGCCTCTATATTAGATCGGCTGGATGCGGCAAATGATATTAGAGATATGAATTATCCCGGTTCCGGTCTGCACCTACTACAGCCGAAAAAGGAAGGCCGTTGGGCTGTCGAGGTGTCTGGAAATTGGCGCATAACTTTTGGATTCAAGGATGGCGATGCCTACGGGGTCAGTTACGAAGATTACCATTAACAAGCTAGATGCCGAATACAAATCTTTGCGAGGATGAAGGAGTCACCATTATGAGAAGCCGAAAAAGGGAGCCTACTCATCCTGGGCGCATCTTAAAGAGTCATTATCTAGAACCCCTGTCTCTTACGATAACTGAATTGGCCAGGACTCTTGGTGTGTCACGCAAGACCTTATCCAAGATTGTGAATGAGCGGGGCTCTGTAACTTCTGACATGGCATTACGCTTGTCCCGTGCCTTCGATACCACGCCGGAACTGTGGTTAAACTTGCAAGGAAACTATGATCTGTGGCATGCAGCTCACGATTCCAAGGAATGGCGGCGGGTTAAACCTGTAAGAATGCCTGTAGACGCCCAGATTTACACATAGTAATTAATTGGGAGGCGGACCAAACTAGCCTGGATGGCGTCCCCTGGTCGGGCCAGGTCTGATGTGGTTTAATAAAGACGAGCGCTATACCAACAGCCATAAACAAGAAAGTGGGTCACGAGGGGGCACGGAGAATAGCGCACACACCGGCAGTTCCAATTCGGTTCGAATCGAACCAGGAAAATA
>JAFDGZ010000075.1 GCA_019309045.1 Deltaproteobacteria bacterium
GAAGAGGGGCTATTTCATCGGGTCGCGCTTAGAGAAGCGCTCCTACAGAGACCTCTTTTTATGTAACCTTTGCCGTAGGAGAGGCTTGTAGCCACGACCTGATAAAATTGCACCTTTACCGCTGCAGGACACGGTTAAAAACCTGTCAACGGAAAATATCCAATTTCATCGGGTCGCGCTTAGAGAAGCGCTCCTACAGAGACCTCTTTTTATGTAACCTTTGCCGTAGGAGAGGCTTGTAGCCACGACCCGATAAAATTGCACCCTTGCCGTTGCAGGAGATGGTTGAAAACCTGTGCTCAGTAATGATTATCGGAACATGGGCTATTTCATTGGGTCGCGCTTAGAGAAGCGCTCCTACAGAGACCTCTTTTTATGTAACCTTTGCCGTAGGAGAGGCTTGTAGCCACGACCTGATAAAATCAGGATCGCGGCTGGAGAACCGCTCCTGTCCGGGAAATGGTTTTGATAAAACGATTCTCTGTGGGAAGGGCTATCCCTGGCAAGGGGACAGGCTGGCCACGACCTGCCGGGTTGGATGGTGACCTCTTTGTTCTGTGAAAATGGCGATTTTGTACGGCGACTGCGTTTCAAAGGAGAAAGGATGTGCCGTGAAAGACATTCGAACGATTCTTGATATTTTGGACAGGGAATATCCGGATGCGCAGTGCAGTTTGAACTTTAGCAACCCTCTGGAACTGCTGGTGGCAACCATTCTTTCTGCCCAATGTACTGACGAGCGGGTCAACAAGCTTACCAGGGATTTGTTCAAGAAATATCGCAGTGCAGCCGACTATGCCAGTGCTCCTTTGAAACAACTCGAGGTTGACATCAAGCCAACTGGCTTTTTCAGGAACAAGGCAAAGAGCTTGAAAAACTGCTGTGCAGTACTGGAAGAAAATTTTGGAGGACAGGTGCCAGCTGATATGGAAAAACTGGTGAAGCTTCCTGGCATCGGCAGAAAAACAGCAAACGTGATATTGGGGACAGCCTATAATATTCCAGGCATCGTAGTGGATACTCATGTTGGCCGCATTGTGCAGAGGTTGGGGCTCACTGAACAGCGTGATCCTGTAAAAATTGAGTTTGACCTCATGAAACTTATCCCGCAAGAAAAATGGACCCATTTTTCTCATCAACTTATCCAACATGGAAGGAAGATTTGCACCTCGAGAAAGCCTAAATGTCGGGAATGTCCCCTGCTGCAGCACTGTGATCACGGCAAGATGAACGCTCCTCCTCAGTAAACAGTGTGACCGGGATAAAACGCTGTATGAACCATAGTCGCCGTGGATTTGCGAAAGGATGTTATGAAGGCAAGAGCACTCAGTCTTATGTCGGGCGGGCTGGACAGCATGCTTGCTGTTAAGGTGTTGCAGGATCAGGATATAGAGGTTGAAGGTATCACCTTCCAGACGCCATTTTTTGGACCAGAAGCCGCGCAGAAGGCAGCAGAGCAGCTGGGCGTTTTTTTGCGCGTCGTAGACATTGGACAAGCGCATCTGGAGATGCTCAAAAATCCCCGCTACGGCTATGGCAGCCAAATGAATCCCTGTATCGACTGCCACGCACTCATGCTCAATACAGCTGGGAGGATAATGACAGAGGAAGGCTACGATCTGCTTGCTACAGGCGAGGTTGTCGGTCAGAGGCCCATGTCCCAGAGACGAGATGCGCTTATGGCTGTGGACAAACTTTCTGGCTTTGGTGGATACATTCTCAGGCCCCTCAGCGCCAGGCTGTTGCCGGTCACTATACCAGAGCAGGAAGGTAAAGTGGACCGTGATCGCCTTCTGAAAATCCACGGGCGTTCACGCAAAAAACAGATGGCTCTGGCAAGGCATTATGGCATCAAAGAGTATCCGAGTCCTGGGGGCGGCTGTCTTCTCACCAAAGAAGGATTTGCAGACCGGCTAAAAAATTTGCTTGCGCTCAAAGAGAAGGTGGAACTCCGCGATGTGGAGCTTCTCAAGTGGGGACGTCATTTCAGGCTGGTCAACGGCAGCCGCTTGGTGGTGGGCAGGGTGCACGCGGACAATGTCAAACTGAGAGAGCTGGCATTGCTGGATGAGGTGATCCTGAAAGTGAAAGGTATACCGGGGCCTACTGGTCTGCTGCAAAGTGGAGCCTCGGCAGATGAGATGAGAACAGCAGCGGAAATAGTGGCAGCTTATAGTGATGCTGAAACAGGATCCAAAGTGGTGGTGGCCATCGCCTCAGGTCGGAACAGCAGTGAAATCAGCATTACCACGGTGCGTAAAGATGTTTTCCGGCAGCTGCTGATTTGACAACATTACCGGCAGGAGCGGTTCTCTAACCGCAATCCTATGGGAATGGCCTGATTTCCAAATTGAGCTTGCCTGTGCGATACCCCTCGAGATCCAGGCTCACATTCGTGTAGCCGAGCTTCTTGAATTTGGCAAGCAAACGTTCACGGAAGCTAGTGTCCACAACCATGCCCAATTCCTCGGGCAGCAACTCCAAGCGCGCTGCACCATTGAAATCACGGACACGGACAAGAGTGAAACCATGATCGAAGAGGAACTCCTCTGCCTTTTCAACCCTGGAAAGGGTATCGCAGTCCAGCAGATGGCCGTACGGGATCCTGGAAGCCAGGCATGCCATAGGGGGGAGATTCCATGACGGCAAGCCCAATTCACGGCTGAAATGGCGTACGGATTCTTTGTCGAAGCCCGCCTCAGCTAGAGGGCTCCGAATTCCAAGTTCTGCTAGTGCCCGCCTCCCTGGGCGATGATCACTTTTGTCGCTGAGCTGGCTTCCCTCTATGACGTTGTCGATCCCTAGTTCCGCCGCCTTTGTGAGTGCCAGGGCGAAGAGTTGATATTTACAGTGGTAGCAGCGCTCTGGTGGGTTGAGTCGTATCTGTTCGTGTTGCAGGGGATCCACATCGACAATGATGTGGCGGGCATGGCGCTGCCGGCAGAAGACCGCAGCCCGCTCGATCTCACGGCGGGGTACCAGGCAAGACCTGAAAGTCAAGGCAACTGCTCTGTCGCCAAGCTCATCTAGTGCAACAGCAAGGAGAAAACTGCTGTCTACTCCACCCGAGAAGGCAACCAGGGTGCTCTTCAGGTCGGCAAGAATTTTTCTAAGCCTGGCAAGCTGCCTGTCCATTTTAATATTGCGCCGCAGTCCAGATGCGAATTTGCTTCATGAACTGGGCAGGAAATGTTGAGGCTCTCCCAGCAGGAATTTGCTTTGCTGGATCCATTGCTTCAAAATTGCGGCAATCTCCCTCGCCCGAACCAGGCTGGAAAGAGGCACAGTTTGAACCTCCCTGCCGTTGAAACGAAAAGAACCGCTCCGTAACTGGGCATAACTAACCTGTCCAAGTTCTCTGACCTTCCCCTGAGGGTAGTCATTGCCATAGTCAACAATAGGTGAAAAGATCTCTTCATCGGAGACCCCGGTAAACCTCGCCATCTCTTCATTCAGAATCGGTATTGGCACTCCCAGACCCACTGCGAGGGAGCAGCCATAGCCTAGTATGCTCACTCCTACAAGCCATTTGGGCTGCATCTCTTTGAGATTTCCCATGACCATCAGAGTTCCTGCCGGTTGCAACGGCGTGCCGTTGGCAGTGCGCGCTACATTGGGTCGATGCTGGGTGCCAGCCCAGATGATGTAGCCCTGGGCACCCCCGAGAAAAATGCGCGTGCCCAGGCCTAGACTGCGATAATAGGGATCATTGAAAAGTGGGCTGAGCTGGCCTGAAGTACAGTAGTTGGCATTAGCGCCTCGAGGCTTGAGCACTCCCATGTAAGTGTAGATAGTTTTCCCTGACAGATTTATGGCGCAATTGTAGTTCTGGTAACTATTTCGCGGGTTGCACAGAAGCACCTGGCCCAGGTCTTCGAGGGCCACCTCCTTTTCGTAATTGCGCCTGGGATAGCAATCGGTACCATATGCTTCAGCGCGCAAGCGGATCGGCTGGCCTGCCACCAGATCGTGGATCACGTGGCCACCGCCATATTCAAAGGCACCCGGGTGCACTTTGTTCAGGGGATCGTCTTCGGTGGGTTCAGTGGCGCCAAGGTATACGTCCACAGCTGCCAGACCGGCATAGGCGGGCACGTCGTTGAGCCAGACCTTGCTAGCCTTGATGGGAGGTGCTACCGGGCCAAAGTTGATGAAAGCGCCTGAAGAGCACATGGGTGAGAAGGTTCCAGTGGTAACTACGTCCACAGTGCGAGCCGCGCCCACCTCACCCTTTTCCCTGACGATTTCAACCATCTCGTCAGCTGTGACCACCACAGCTTTGCCTTTCTTTATTTTTTCATTTATTTCGGCAATTGTTTTATCTACCTGAAAGCGAGCCATGTTCGTGCCTTTCCTATCCGTTGAAACATTTATTGCTGTCTCCATGTTGCCTGGGCAACGAAGAAGAGACTAACATTATCATGAAAAACGTAGAGTAGCTTCAACTGCCGGTGAGAGAGCAATCCATGATGCACCCCACGGCATCCGTCGGATCCGTGGGGAAGGCAAGGGACCTCCTGGTGGCGTTGCTGAAGGCTGTAAGCAAGAGTTTTCCTTCTGCTGGGAAGATGTGTGGTAATGTCAATAAATTTGCATGTGCATTTTAACGAGTAGTAATTGTAAGTCAAGCGAATCTATTGCCTAACCTTTTGCATACGATTCAAAACAGCACGGGGCTTCCCCAAGCGCCACCCGATGACACAGGAGAAGTTCCGACGATTATTACCGGAGACAGGTTTTCAACCGTGTCCTGCAGAGGTGAGGGTGCAATTTTATCATGTCGTGGCTAGAGAGCCTCTCCTACAGGAATCGATACATAAAGAGAAGTCTCTGTAGGAGCGCTTCCCCAAGCGCGACCGGATGGAATTGGATATTTTCCGTTGACAGGTTTTCAACCGTGTCCTGCAGCGGTAAGGGTGTAATTTTATCAAGTCGTGGCTAGAGAGCCTCTCCTACAGGAATCGATACATAAAGAGAAGTCTCTGTAGGAGCGCTTCTCTAAGTGCGACCCGTTGAAACTGCTTCCATATCATATGCCTTCTAATTTGTCTCTCAAAACCTCGGGCAAGGGCCTGGATTTCCAGGTGTGATCAATTGCTACCAGAGTAGCTGTGCCTTCGGCAATTACCTTGGTCGCGGGTGGCAAATAGAAGCGGAATCGGAAGACCAGCACTTTTTCTTTCACTTCCTTGACCGAGGTCTCCATTTCCAAAAGATCACCATAACGAGCCGGTGCCAGAAAGCGGCAGTCAGCTGCCACAATAGGTAGGCCAAATTTCTCCTGCCGATTGCGGAAAATTGTCTCTGGCGGGAGATCTAGGTGGCGGAGGAATTCTTCGATACCGCGATGGCAGTAGCGAAAGTAGCTGACAAAGTAGACGACACCGTACGGATCAGTATCGCCGAAGCGAACGCGTACCTGAGTTCGATGATCGAGCATGCCACACCTCGTCTGTGGAAGATTTGAAATAGCTTGTACTGGCGAAATGGTGGCACAGCCACCAAATAATTGTCAAGAAGGACGAGGTATATTATTTGTTCATTTCAGCGCATTAGAGAAACACGGGTCACAACAGCATGGTATCACAAGAATCGCTCACTTTAGGTTTAAGAAAAATATCACAAAATTCTTTTTCTCTTGACAAAAATCGGGGGCACGATATATTGAAAACAAATTCAAACGCTTATTGTGAATCTTTCAACTGCTGCATCCCTAAAGAGAGCAGTATCGCAGTCTTCAGCACAAGAGCTACGAACCTAATTAAATCGGTAAGTTACCTGCCCTTCGGTAGGGTGGCATCTGTCAAAAATGGAAAGTAAAATACCCGGCAGCATTTTCAGCCAACGGATAACCTGAGATTACATCTCTTGAGAGATACACATTTTCGATGCCGTGAGCTTGCAGACTATACCTTACAAACAACACGACAGAGAGATTTAGGTAGCCTCCAAGATAGAAAGTTAAGGATGCTCCTTGTCAAAAGAAATTCGCCTCGATTCCGGAAAAGCAGAGTCACGCCCTTTTAACCACATAGGCAACAATGGAGTCTACAATCTGGGCGAAAGAAGCGAGCCCAATTAATCTCCATGAAAAGGAGGTGATGTGAAGCCGGTAAATCTCCGCTGCGGTGGGAGATACATGGGGCCGGCGCCCATACAACGAAAAGCTTCTCGCCGAGCGCAAGATGCTCGGAGTGAAAGTCACCGCAGGGGACCACTTCAGTGGCCCCGGGATTTATCAAAGATGAGTGACAGGAAAGGAGGTGATGGATTCCAGCGAGGAGGAAAAAGAGTAGACCTCTGACGCTACCAAGAAGCGTAAATCAGGTGAAGTGAAGAATACTACTTAGTGGGAGGTCAAAAGATGCCAGAAAAGAGAGATGTGGAAATAAATAGCAGGGCCGATACCCTCGACTTGATGCATCCTGACATCAGGCCCTGGCCGGTTACGCCGCCGCCTTCGCCGGAAGAGGTAGCAAAGGTATATGCCAGGAGGCGAGCGGAAGATTTCGGCAAATGGTGCGAGGACAACCTCAGATATGAATACTGCTTCACTAAGCCTGAGGCCTTGCAGGGATTCAAGTTTGTCTGCATAGGTCTCTGGCGACTGGGCAATAAGTTTTGTGCTGGTTTGCTCTGTGAGGCCGGGGCCGAAGTGATCAATGTGGAGCCTCCGGAAGGTGATCCTCTGAGGAAACTAACTCCCTTCGGCCGCGAAGAGTACATGCTGGAGAGCAAGATCACCGGCGAGAAGTGCGGCCTGGACTTCATCCACGAGATGCGGGGACAGAAATCCGTTACCCTGAATCTCGAAACAGAAGAGGGCCGTGAAATATACAAGACGCTAGTCAGCCAGGCCGACGCCGTCATCGAGGAGATGCCGCCTGGCTATATGGACAGTCTTGGACTCGGTTATCGACACCTCTCCAAGGAATTTCCTCGGCTGGTATATTGCAATATCGCGGTGCGCGGCACCTGGGGGCCCTATAAAGACAAACTTTCCAAGTTCGGTCAGTGGACCCTGGAGCCCTTTGGCGGCTGTGCCAATGCCTTCATTCACAACACCGGCTTTCCCCAGGATCAGCTCCCCAGGGGCAGGGGTGGGGACCCCACCAGGTCCGGCGTGTGGTTTGCCGACTTTGTTGCCGGTGAGCAGGCAGCGAACACCATTCTGGCAGCACTGTACTGGAGGGATGAGTTCAGCGGTGAAGGACAGTTCTGTGAGGTAACGGGTGCTGAGAGCCAGATGGACATCCTGGACTTTGATATCAGCTGGTACGGCTTCAACGCTTCCATCAAGGCCAGGACCGGTGCCTGGGACCCCAACCTGAACCAGTACGAGTGGAACCCGTGCCGGGATGGCTACATGATGATCGGCGGCCAGACCGATAGGCTGTGGTACCGGATCGGCATGTGCATCGAGCGGGACTTCCCCCAGTTCGGCAGGCTGATCCACGAAGACCCGATCCTCAAGGAGATGGGGGGCAGGAACGCCCTGGAGATGCTGATCAAGACCTATACCCTTACCACCAGGTGGCTTAGGGACATCAATCGGATCGAGGCCGAACAGAAGCTGCTGGAATACGAGATCGCCGCTGGTCCGGTTTTGTTCATCGACGAGGTCTCCGAGTTTCCCCACTTCAAGTACCGCCCCTGGGTATGTACCATTGACACTGACCACTACGGGACCCTGCTTTTCTCGGTGCCGCCGAACAATTACCAGATGCGGACTCCGCATCGGGTCAAGATGATGGGCAGGCCTCTCGGCTATGACAACTACGAGGTCTACATGAAGTGGTGCGGTATCGGTCAGACTGAAGTCAATCAACTCAAGGAGAAGGGGGTAATATAATGGCGAAGGACCCAAGAGTAACAAGGCTTGAGGATCTGCCAGGTCCGAAGAGCAAGGAAGAGCTCGAAGAGATGAAGATGCCCTACGAGGAGTACTGCCGGGCCAAGTTCGATCCGGGAAACGAGTTCGGCAAGCCCCAATCTCTCAAGGGTATCAGGTGGCTGAGCACCACCATGTACATCTTTACGCCGCATTCTGTTTCAAACCTGGCAGAGTTGGGGGCTGAGGTGATCAAGGTAGAGATGCCGAGAATGGGTGATCCCATGCGGCACTGCGCCCCGTTCAACGAGACCTATCTCTATCCGCTGCACGACACCAGGCCCATGACCGGTACCGGTATGGGGTACTTGAACGCCAATCCCAACGAGTACCATATCACCATGGACTATCACCTTGATGAGATGAAAGAGGCATTTTACTCTCTGGTGAAAATGTCCGACGGGCTCACCGAGTGCTACCGCCCGGGAACCTTCGACAGGTGGAAGCAGAGCTACCGCTACCTGATCGAGATGAACCCCAGGTTCATCTACGTCTGGGGCGGCGGTTTTGGTTATGGACCCAAGGTTTTTGGCGGCTCTTACGATATCCTGGGCCAGGCCCACGCCGGGCTTGCCTCGGTAACCGGCTTCCATGAGACCTTTGGCGGCCACGCCACCAAGCACTCCAACTGGTGCATCGACTGGTATTCCGGCACCCAGATTACTTTCGGTATTCTGGCGGCCCTGCACTGGCGCCGCAAGACCGGGCTGGGAACCATGATCGAGTTTTCCCAGGTGCAGGCTGCCACCAGGTGCCTGGGTTATGCAGCGCCGCTCTACGGCAGGTTCGGCATTGTGCGGCAGCGGTGGGGCAACTGGGATACCCAACTCTGCGTCCACGGCATCATCCTTTGCGGCAAGTCTGACTATCCGGATGCCAAGAATCCGCAGGACAAGTATGACGCCAGGTACGCCATGGTGAGCGCCTTCCAGGACGAGGACTTCAAGGAGCTCTGCGCCATCACCGGCAAGAATGAGCTTTACGAGAAGTACAAGGCCCACAAGGACAGGGTCGAGGGCGAGTCCCAGGTGGAGATTTACGCAGCTCTCGAGGAGTGGGCCGCGGACAAGTCCAGATCCGAAGTGGTCAAGATCCTGCAGGATGCGGGGCTTTTGGCCGAGCCGGTAATGAACGACCGGGAGGTCTATGAGTGCGAGCATTACAGGATGAGAGGTACCATCAGGTGGCAGGATGATCCCGTGTTTGGCGACATACTTGCAATGGGTTCCTACAGTTCTGGCCTGATGGAGAAAACTCCCAGGAGATTGTACTGGATCTGGCGGCCGGTGGGTGCCGACAACGTCAAGATCTACCACGAGCTGCTCGGCTATCCAACAAAGCAAATTGAAGAGTGGTATGAGAAGGCCATGATATAAAAGGAGGAGAGCGCCGTGTGTGATATTATTTGGTGTAAGGAAGATGTGGGTGGAAAACCGTGCAACACGGTGAACTATCTGGACCCTTACTGCTTCTGGAACTGGGAAGGGACAGTAAACTGTGCCGAATGTGGCACAGTGTACTACATTTACATGATCCAGGGGCACATGTACAAGGGGCCAGAGAAAAGACCGGGTGAGAAGCCTGATACCAGTCCGCTTTACGCGGATAAACCCTTGGAGGGCTACACGAACTATTCACCTGGTGTCGAAGGCAGGACGAGGCCCTTCCAGTGTCTGCCCAGGGACATTTACCTGGGAGTTCCCGACATGGTGAAGTTTAGCATTCGGGGGAGACCGGTGAGAGGCTGGCGGCCGCAACCGCCGGACGGCGGCATAGCCGGCAGCTATCCTTTTAACTGGGATATCAAGAGACTTTCTCCCGAAGTTTGGGAAGAGTATCAGGAGAAGCTCAAGAAAGGCGAAGTAAAGGAGTGGTAAGAGAGAAAGGAGTGACACATGGCAGAATTGACGCCACAAGAATTCCTTGACAAGGTCCTCGAGCCTGATAAGGAGAGTGATCATATATGCTGGGACTGCTTGCATCTGAAGCCTGTGATCAAGGGTTCCAGCTTTCCACCGGCTGACATTATCGGCTGGTGTAAAAAGATCCATTGGCCCCATTATTGGTGTGTGGCCGACTTCAACGTGGTCAAGAAGTGCTACGCTTTTGAGCCGAAGAAAAAGGGGTAGCATGGAGAAAAATGTCCGTAAAGAGCTGGATACCCTGAGGACTATGGTGCTCAACTGGAAGAGGAGTTATCTGAGTTATGCAACTCCGGAGGGGGATGACGGATTCCTGGCTGACGAGTTCTCGGAGGAGATCTCCAGGCACGTCTCCCCCCTGATCCGAAGGTTGTTTGAAACTAGGTATCTCAGTCACTCGGAAGCCTGTGAGTTTCTTGACTACTGCTATGCTCAGGTTGAGGAAGTCCGCATCTTAGTGAGTGAAACGGAGGAGAAACAAGGGTAACGAGGATTTTTGCATAAGCTTGTAAGAGGCTCTTGGTCTGTCTGGTGCTCCTAAAGGCCGTTTCATGGGAATGGACAGACAGATAACCAAAGCTGCAACCTTGTTGCTAGGGAATTGTTCTCGAACAGACGAGCTTATGCTGGTATTAAACCCAAAAGGAGGATGAGCATGCCAGAAAAATGCCGTGTGGGTGTCTGCGGGTTTGATCCCATGCTCGTCAAGGGGTATGTGAAGACAGGCTTCAGAGGCCTGTGGTGGCACATATCGGACGAGATCTATGAGGAATACAACGTGAAACCCAATGACAAAATCTCTGGGAAATTGCTGGCTGTCTATAGAGGCAAAGACGGCTCCAAGACCCACGAGCCCAATGAGCCCTTTGAGTGGAAGCTGTCCAAGGAGTCGGGTTTGGCAGTGCTGCTGCCCCCTGAAATCATAGTCAAGTACGAGCTTACGGAGTTTCACTTTCTTGAGCTGATCATTGAAAAAATCAATGACCAAGAAGTCTGGCCCGGAGAAGAACGGATGAGTACGAAATGGTGGCCAGAGGAGAGGCTGAAGCTGGACTTCACCCTCGATTACATCGCCCCATAGAAACCAATGTCGATGCTTTCATCCCGTGGGGTGAGACCATCGCACCATTACAATCTCCCCTTCTTGACGATTTCTGCAAGAGGGGGGGATTTTTTTGTTTTCCTTGTTTAGGCGTAAAGGGAAGAAAAAAACTAGAGCCAAGGCGCGAGCCTGGTGAAGGGCTGTATGGAATTATGAGTAAGCTCTAGGAGCGATTTTCCGGGCCGTGACAGGAAGCAGAGTCTCTATTGCCCACCAGTAAAGCATTTGGGGCAGTTCACTGGAGAAAGTTACGAGCACAGGCGACCGGCAGAGGTTCTGTGCGGTGTATCCATGAGATTGTCACTTGTTTTGGCCAAAGTCCTTGAGAATCACTGTAGATTAGACTAGTATTAACGTTCAAGGCCCTGAAACGACTCAAGCTAGAGGGAGTGGACATGAGCAAGGAAGTAAAGGAACGAGACAAAATCGAGTTACAAAGGGAACAATTGCTGTCCCAAGAGGATGAATCAGAACCCGAAGAAAAACCAGATCATCCAGGATGGCTTGCCCTGGGTGAGATTCTCAAGAACAGACATCCAGTTTTTGCCAAGAGCATGTTCATGATCGGATACCACTTTTCTTCCAACATTTATGTACTTGCTGGAGATTATCTTACCATTGTTGATCCAGGCAACGACTATACAGCATTCCTGCAGTTTTTTCCACTCGGGTTCAAGCCGACGGACATCAAAAAGATTGTGCTTACCCATGGCCACCGGGATCACTCCATGGGTACGTTTGAGCTTTTGCGGTACCCGTCGATCATGGAGCGCAAAGACTTGGAATTCATAATTCACGAGGCAGGACCTATCGAGTTCAAAGAGATGATAAGACAGACCGGTCATGCCATCACGGAGCTGAAGGGGGGAGAAACACTGGAATTAAGTGGCTTCAACTGGGAGGTGATTCGTACGCCCGGCCATACGATTGACGGCATAAGCCTTTATCATGCGCCAACCAAAACCGCATTTACGGGGGATGTGGTTTTGCCGCACGCTATTGCCGATGTTGATAAGAACGCTGGGGGCAGGCTAGACCATTACCTTTATGGACTCAAGTCATTGATGAAAAGGGACATCGACATCATATTGCCCGGTCATGGCGTACCCATGGCCCTTGATGGCCATAAAGCGATTGAGCAAACGTATCAAGGCATTATGATGAAAATCCTTGAGATCGAGCCTGGATCCAAAATCTCGTGGTTGCAAGGAGCGAAGAAACTGGCTGAAAAGGGGCTTCTAGAAGAGGTGCTATATTGCTGCGATCAGGAACTGGCCCACAGGCCGGATGACTCAGAGGCCTTGCAATTGATGGCTTCCTGTCTTAGTGACCTTGGGCGCTGTGAGGAAAGTATTGAGGTTTTTGATAGAATTCTGGCGCAACAACCCAACAATGCCCATGCTCTTCTCGGCAAGGGGCATGCTTTACTGGGCCTGGGGAAACACGAGGAAAGCCTGAGGTATTTTGATGATGTCCTCGGAATGGATCCTAACGTGAAGGAAGCACATATATACAAAGGTATGGCTCTGTATTTATCAGGCAGATATGATGAGGCTATGGACATTGAATTCTTCCGAGACGAGTTTGTGGGGAGATTCAGGGAGCAGATTTCCACATTACAGGAGAAAGAAAAGCAAGGTTAGACCTATCTCAAGAAGCTAGTCAATAATCCAGATTAAAATATTTTTTGATATAGCCCTGCTGCTAGCATCATGGTAGTGATTCGGAGGGAGTTGTTATTTTGCCTTGTTCTACGGGGGTAATCATGACATTTCCACTCAAAGAAATAAGCTACAAAGAGTTTCTGAATAAGATTGAGGCAAGTGAGAGAAGGTATTTGTCTGATGAGCCAGGTTTTCCTGAGGGAGCACGTGAGACCGGCTTGCGCATATGTAAGAAGCTCAGGCGGGAGGTGGAAGAACTCGGCCCTGAAAACTGCCTGTTTTACCTGGATACAACGTATGATATACCTTTGTACAAACCGAAAAAACTCGAGGAGTAAAAAGGCTCTGACATCGCTTCTTATCTAATGTTTTCCATTGCAATTCGAAAGAGGTTGTGCTATAGTTCACTATCTCTTGACCCCTCTCCTAAGAGTATAGATATTTTGTAGTTGGAGGCGGAGAGCACCCGAGCCTGTGGATTCCGCCTTTCAGGCCACAGATTAAAAGAAAGGAGGATTCGAGAATGGCAGAGGTTTTTTCGGCGGTTAAGATTGCAGATGATATTGTCTGTAGAGATTGTCTTACTATGGAGGAAATGGTTACGGCACAGAGAGGTATAACAGACTCCCTATCTGCCGAAGAAGTGGAAGAAAAGGAATACATTTGTGCCCGATGCAATAATAAGATTGAACCTTTTCGACCGTTTGGAGCCTAAAGAACAACCCCCCGGAGCGCCGGGGGGTTGTCAATAAGATGGGCATACTGGCAATAGTTTTAAAATCGACCAGGAATGGAGGATAACTGCAGATCCTCTCTAGGATATTTTTGCCGTTCGATTTAACCAGATTCCTTCCACTGCACGTGCTACTACTGCCCGGTAGTGCGCGGTGGCCTTCAGCACTCAAGATTCTTTAGTTTCCGGATTTCTTCTCGGGCCTGTTGCCTGCTGGCCACATGAATCAGCATGTCCTGCCCTACGACATAGAAAGAGTTTTCTATTTCCAGAATTCGCAACCCACCGGAAGTATCAATTTCAAGACCTTCAGAAATTTTTACAATCACTTTTCCTGTTCCTTTCGGCTTGTGGGTCATCGCAACGTATTTTCAATCTA
>JAFDGZ010000076.1 GCA_019309045.1 Deltaproteobacteria bacterium
TATGGCTGACGCTGCTCAATACCTGCCAGGTCGGCAGGGACAGAAAACCCGCATGTCCGAACCCTCTCGACATCCAACTGCCCCCAGGATCTGTCACCAGCAGGAGGCTGGCAATCATGGTAATCAGAGTTGTTTTTTGCATGGCCGGCTGCTCCTGATACTGGTATGATCCTGAATGCAGATAATTTTGTCCTGTCAAGACTGCGAAAGACATGCCATCTGCTGACAGGACCTGGGTTGCCAATCAAATCAGTCTTCAACTATCTGAAATGCCAGTTAAATATTCTATACTGTGGGAAATGGTATTGGGCCGGTTTCGAAGAGCTGCGCTACGCCTGATATGTCAATCAGATTGACGAAAAGTAGGAAATTGCGAAGAAAGGCATGTATAACAGCATGTTAGAGAAGTGTAAACTAAGTTGCCACAAGGTGGCAACAAGCTTGACAGCAGGCTGTCAGAGGTTGTATCTCTGTATTTTTTTTATAAGGCCATAGCGGCTCAACCCAAGATCTCTGGCAACCCTGGTCTTGTTGCCCCTGTACTTCTCAAGTCTATCTTTCAAGACAGATTTTTCCAGCTCTGTGACCATCTCTTTCAGAGTACCGTCCAATCTGACCTCGAGTTCCTCTGTCCTTCCTCTCATGGTTATCTTCTCAGAAAGATGAGATGGTTCGATAAACTGGCTGGTACCAGCCATGGCTATCGCCCTTTCGATTTCATTTTCGAGCTCTCTCACATTGCCTGGAAAATTGTACCTGCTCAGGCATTCGATAGCCTTGCGGCTGAGCCCTCTCACTGGCTTTTTTGTCTTTTTTCTGAACTGCTTGACAAAGTGCGCCGCCAGCAAAGGAATGTCTTCTTTTCTCTCTCTCAGCGGCGGCAGCTCAATGGTAAAGACACAGAGGCGGTAGAGGAGATCTTCTCTGAATCTGCCAGCCTTCACCTCTTCAGCAAGATCCTGATTGCTTGCAGAAATGATCCTTACATCCACCTTCTTGCTTCGCTCGGAGCCGAGCGGCTTGATCTCCCCTTCCTGCAGCACCCTGAGCAGGCTCATCTGCATGGCCGGCGAGGTGTCGCCCACCTCGTCCAGGAAAACTGTACCCCCGTGCGCCATTTCAAAGAGTCCCTTCTTATCCTTGAACGCTCCGGTAAAGGCCCCTTTCTTCTGGCCAAAAAGTTCGCTTGCCAACAACGTATCCGGAATTCCCCCACAATTCTGACTGACAAATGGTTTGTCACGCCGCGGGCCATTGTAGTGAATCGTGCGGGCCACCAGTTCTTTGCCGGTTCCGGTCTCCCCATAAATATGAACAGTGATGGCCGAATCTACTACCTTTTCGCACAGTTTGAACACCTCAATCATCTTCTGACTGTTGCCGATAATCTGACTGAAGCGATGTCGTCGCTCCACCTCGCGTCGGAGGTAGACCACCTCGTTTCTGGTTCTCCTGATCAACTCATCCTTTCCCTTATCTATCAGCTGCAGCTGCTTGTAGGCCTCGTTCAACTGGGAACACATCCTGGCATTATCCAGGGCCATGGCAATGATGGGGGCAAGGGTGACAAGGAAATTGAGATCTGCGTTGTCGAAATGTCCTAGTCTCTTGTTTATTACCTCCAGTACGCCTATGGTTTCCACCTTGGTCTTGAGCGGTACTGCCACCATTGATCTCGTCCGGAATTTAGTAGCGGAGTCCACTTTACTATAATGACGGTAGTCTTTTTCCACATCGAGAATTATCTCAGGTCGGCCGCTGGCAAATACGCTGCCGGCAATGCCATGATTTGCCGGGAAACGCATCTCCTCAAGCTTATCTGCTCTTTCAGGAATGTCACTTGACCAGCGAAATACCAGTTCGTCCCTCTGGTCATCATAGAGGATGACAGAGGCAGTCTCTGCATTCATTACCTCTGTTATCTGTTTGATTATATGGAGGATCAGATCGTTCACATTCAAGTATTGATAAAGCGATTGGCTGATCTTCCAGAGAGATTGCAATTCTTCATGCTCGCGCCTGTGGTCAGACTTTTTAGAGCTTTTCTGTTTACCGCTGCTCATCACTTCACTCTCCCGGCCTTTCAACAATCAGAGATCTTTCCAGCAAATGCAGAATTCCACCCGCATCACTTCCAACGAGCTTCCAGAGAGACGACTTCAGGGCAATCTGCTACTCTCATCTATACTGTCCGGGGAGAAAGTCTGCAAGGGCATTTTTTCATGGAAACCTCTCAGGCGTAAAGGAGAGGGAGAAATATAAATCACGAAGTGTGACTGGGGAAATAATTGACACTCCCCCGGCAGGAGCCGGGGGTATCTCTCGCTTGCAAGTTCATGAGCCCTCTGGGCTGCCGCTGCATCTGCAGACAGGAGTCTGGAGTTCTGTGCGGCTGAAACAAAAAAGGCACCTCGCCTGCTTCAGCGAGATGCCTTCTCAGCTATTGTTCAGTAAAATTAGATCTTCTTGACGTTCTGAGCGGCGGGGCCTTTGGTCCCCTGCCCTACTTCAAAACTCACCCGGTCACCTTCTGAGAGAGTCTTGAATCCAGGCATGTCGATGGCTGAGTGGTGCACGAATATGTCCCCTCCCCCATCTTGCTCGATAAAACCATAGCCCTTCTGATCACTGAACCATTTGACTGTTCCTTCTGCCATAGCGCAGACCTCCTTAAATAAATCTATGTTCCAAGTTCCAGCAGGCCGCCACTGTGGCAAAGGAACCAATCCTTGTAAAGCCTTACTGACTTGCGAACCTCGATTGAACTTATAATACAGAGAAAAAATCTGGTCAAGTGGAAAGCACCTATAATTTTCCGCATCTTTTACAAAAAAATACGCTTCACCAAAAAAGGGAGTCTAGCCTGCCTCAGCCACTAAGCTTCAACAGCTTTCAGTAGGTCTGGCCCAGGAGAAGGTAAAAGGCGCCAAGGACCTGCCAACTCTTGAAATTGCAATGGCCGTAACCCGGAACCGGCAGCACCGTGAGGTTCTGGCTGCGGCCTACCTTTTCCACCAATTTTTTGTACTCTTTCTCGTGCCAGTAGGGAACAGCTGGATCCCTGAGATTGTGAAGCATTATTTTTTGAAGGAAAGAAAGTGTCAATACTAATCCACGATCACAGGACCTCGAATATTCTCCCATTGTGGGTCTCGACTTGGTCTGCATGCTCATGTATGCTAGCAAATCAACAAGCTAATGACCAGCCGCCCAGACATTGCAAACGGGCCAGCGCACTTCCCTCTAGACTCAAAACAAAAAAGGAACAGGCCATGAAAAGACTTGTCATAGTTCTCCTTTTCACCTCACTCATATCTGGCTGCGATCTTGGCGTCAGAGAGAACCTCAAAGACCTGACCCTGCACAGTCCTGTTCTGCTTGATTCCTGGGCAACGCAGAAGGTCAAACCGGGTCAGGTCTGGAAAGTATTTCTGGCAGGCGAAGATCAGGATGGCGACATGCGCCTCATTGTGTCAGCAATTGCGCCGCGCAACAGGCAGGTTCTCAATTATGAATCCACTTTCTTGCGCGGTAATAACAGGAAGGCTTTTTCCGGCTACCTTTATGCTAGCACGCCGGCGTCCTTTTCGCTGAATGGTGAGAGGTTTGTGGTCAGCTTCTTCATTCGAGACGCCTCCGGGCGCAAGAGCAATCCCGTGAGCTTCTGGATAGATTTTGTGCAAGAGGAGACAGGATATGAGTTGCCGGAAAAATGGCGCAGCGCCGCAAACAATCGGTTGGGCGGAATCTTTGGTGATTATCTCAACAACTACGTAAGAAGATTGAAATTTCCCAGGAGGTAGATGTACAACGTCTAATCAAGATGGCAGACCTGCCATCTTCCCGCCTAGAATGCGCAGCATTCTGAACAACGGGTATACGCGTTCTCAATGGACGGCAACAATCTCTGTGCCTGGATTATGGGTAATATGGAGAATATGGCGAAGACATATAATAGTCAGGCACTGGATGACGGTAAGGATAGTATTGGTAAGGTGATAACGGATTGTAGCGATAGCAGGGGTCATAGGGACGGCAGGGCCAGAAAGGGCGACGGTAATAGTGCCTTTTCAGCCAGAATCTCTCCAGGTCCGCCCAGCGGCGGCTCTCAACTTCCTGCTGTCTTCTCCTCTCCCTGTCCACATAACGCTGATAGATACCTTCAGCAGATGTCCGCGGCAACCCCTGCTCCCACGGAGTCAGACCGCCGGCAGCTCTACATTCTTTTTCAACCACTGCCTCCATTTCAGCCAGTCTCTGAATGAGCTGATGACTTTTCCCCTCTTTCTCTTTCAACTCCGTTTCTGTCTTTTCGATATTTTCGTCAGACCATGACAAAATATGGCCGAGTACACTCCTCGCTTCTCTGAGAGGCGCAGTTTCGGAATCATTCAGACGAAAGGTGCCGTCAGAATTTATCTTGCCTCCATCCTCTGGAATTCGGGCATTGAGAGTCATCCTTTCTTCAATACTGAGGCTGCCCTTTTCTGCTAGAATTCTGTTGGCCTCGTCCAAAACGCTCACCGTGGCCTTTGTCTGCCAACGAAGGTCTCTAAGTCTTTCAAGTTCCTGGCGCAGGAAGGCAACTTCGGCATTTGTCGAAGACCACTCCTGTTCAGCAGCAAGGTAATCGTTCCTGGCCCGAGAACAGGGATCTGCAGAGCGTGTACTTGCAGCCACACTCAAGCAGGGCAGTGCTGCAACGTTGAAAAAGACAATTACAGAAACAAGCATCAGTGGCTGCTTGAAAATATTCATTTATGCTCCCTGTCATTGTGCGCCAGGCATACGGCATTTATACTTCTTGGCACCCTTGTTCCACTCAACGTAACCGCCCACATCAAAAACCTGCCCGGCCACTGTCGCCTTCACTCCTGGATAGACGGCAGTAGGACTGTTCACATCAAAAATATTGCTCATCATCCCACAGAGGGCGCGTTGGGCCTCGTCCTGGCTGTTATAGGGGCCTGCAACCTTCTTCTTTTTGCTCTTCTCCAGATACTCCCTGGTCATCTGGCTCAAATTCAGATGACACCAGACGCCAACTGCTTCACACTGGTGCCAGAAATACCACTTGCTTTCATCTGCAGCTTTGTTGTTTCCTTCTGATCCACTTAATGACCCTCCGTACATCTTCTTGTCTTTTTCTGACATCTCGGAGATGTCAAACATCTCCTCCTGCCAGTCCCCACTTCTTGTCTTCTGCTGTCCCTCTGATGAAGACGTCGACCCTGGTTTTGCATTTTTGTTTGCGTTCACTGAAGGCTTCTTCTTATCTCGGTGTTTTCTTCCTCGCCTCTGTCGCCCCTTTTGACGCTCAGATTCCTCCATCTCCTGCAGGCCCCTGTTTACCTTTTGCCTCATTTTTCCATACGTTCCACGGCCTTGGTCCTCATGACCTTCACCGTAGAAAGTTCGATCGTTATCCCGACGCCTGAAGGACTCCACTTCCCCGCTTCTCCTGCGCTCCCTCTCAGCATAAAGTTTCTGGAAATCTCTTGTACCTTTTGCACCAACGTCCATAACAGGAACACAGGCACCGCTCTCCCCGCGGCTGTAACCGGTCACGCACATACAGGCTCCGGAATCGGCCCGCATCTCGTTAGGTCCGCACACAGGAACACACGTGCCCTTGAATAGTTCAAATCCCGAGTCGCAAACACAAACTCCACTCCCATTCCTGCTCTGGTTAGCACCACATACAGGCAGGCACTTTCCTGAAACAGGTTCATATCCAGATTTGCAGACACATACCCCCTGCGCATTAGGTTCTTCATTTGGACCGCAGACGGCCTTTTTTTCTTTTCTCGTTGCCCCCTGTTCCTCCTGTTTTTGCGTTTGTTGCTCAGCTGATTTCGCTTTGATTTCATCCAGTCTCTTGTTAAGCAGTGCCATTTGATACTCGATCCGTCGTCTTTCTTCTGGATCGCCACTTTTTTTCCATCGAGCATCAAGGTCTCTGAGCCTTTGACCAATCGCATACTTTCTCTCTTCTTCGTCACTCCCCTGTTGCTTTTTCAGCCACGCGTCGAAAATCTGTTCCTTTGCCTTCTTATATTCTGGAGACTCGGCAATGATGGCGCCCACTGGATCCACTGGACTTGCCTTTGCCCTCATCCGGCGAGCGTGTTGCACACTGTTCTGGATCTCTGTCTGCCTCTTGACTATCTCCTTTTGGGCTATCTGAAGCTGTTTTTTTGCACTGCCAACCAGCTTCTTTAATTCTTCACCCGCCACATACCCTGTTTCGGCCATACCTCGAGCAGTTTTAGCTGCCCCATAGGTGAATTCCTGGACTTTGTCGAGCAACCGCTCAAGTCTGCGATCGTGGATACCAGCCTCTTTCATTTTACGTCTGACTTCCACAAGTTTGTTGTGCACTTTGGCCACCTCATCAAAATAGCCCTTTGCTTTCCTTATTATGTCTTTCTGCTTGTCTCCAATCTTGTTCTCAAGCTCAACCGCCTTTGCTACAAGGTGGCCAATTTTTCCATGAAAATCCTTGAAGGCCGAATTGATTTTACGGATTCTCTCCTGTATTCTCGTGGTACGCATGGTTTTTGAAATAGCGATTGGAATTATCTTTTTCTCCAGGTGCAGTCTTCCTTCCCTGCGAGCCAGAACCTCCAGAGTCTCTGCACGTTCATTAAAATACTGCTGAACGCGTTGCGCCTTTCGGTATCGGGCCATCATTTCCGATGCGGAGATTTCGTTGTCCTTGTACTGTTCGAGTGCTCTGTTCTTTATACTTCTTGCCCAGGCATCGCCTTTTTCCTTCTCCTGTTCGGCCCTCTTATTCAAAGCCGCCTCGTTTCTCTTTTTCCTGTCGATTTCCTTGGCAACCCCAATGACAGTGATGAGCGGTGTTGCTTTGTTGATCGCTCTTTCCACTCTTCTGCACACTCCATCCACCCATTTAAAAAGACGGCCCAGGCCGCCGCACACATCAGAAGGAGGGGAAAAGATTCCCAGGAGGACTATGACTGCAAGAAAAATAGAAAACTGCTTAAACTTTACTTTCCTCACTGAACCTTCCCTTTGTTATCGGATAAAACCACCGGCAGCGTCTCCACATACACAAGGTTTTCCTCAATAAAGCCGAGCAGGAGTTGATCTGAACCAATAATGCGGGCATCAGGAATGATCTCCTTTTCCAGCGACACCTCTCCGAAAGGGGTTTCCCCAATAATCTTCGACTTCACCTCCTCCATGTTCATGCCAGCCTCGAACTGATCAGGACTGTACATATTTGCAAGAAGGATCGTTGCCGAGGCCTCTGGCATCTCATCTGAATCTACGAGGATTCCATCAAGAAAATAAAACTGTACGCTCAAGCTGTAATAGCTCCAGGTCTCCATCCGGTGCCACTTGCCAGGAATGGAATCGTCTTCGAGCATCACTATGACGAAAGAGCCTGGCATGCCCAGCTCAGCCATCACGTCTATCCGGTCATCGATTTCTTCTCCAGCTGGGAGGCACAACGGTCGTGCAAGAACCAGACAGAACAGAACAAGAAAGAACAGACAGAGCAGCGGGCAAAGGCTTCGCCCCGATTCTTCTCTTTGCTTCCGTGCAGGAAAAAGCATGATACAGATCCTTGATTACGATAATCGATCTCAATCGAACCGGTATTACTTCAAAAGTCTCTGAAACTGCCTGCTGAATTCATTCCCAGTGATAATAATGTTCAGGGGTCCTGGTGCACAGATACTCCACGGCCTGCTCTATGCAGACCCTTATGGCCTTTTCCATAGGGGTGTTGCTGAAGGCCGACAGAGAAACCGGTACGGCTGAGCCGCCGCCGCCGAATTTGGTCCTCACGGCTGCATCGTAGTCTGAGGCCTTGCCTTCCACCCTGGTGGCCAGGAGAACTCTGCCGGTGACTGTGTCAATCGCGCGAAGATCTATGGCCATATGGGCATTTTTCACGCCGCCGCCAAAATTGAATGGAACTCCTGTGAAGGCAAAACCAACGCCAGCGCCTGAACTCTCCATCTCGAACTCGGTGACCACTCCGTACACTAGAATCTCGGCGCCCTCCAGATGACCTATCGGAGCTGCTGTAGGCCTCTTTACTCTGCCGCTGGCGCTCAGGTCCTGCTCCAACATGACATCCTGGATGGCCTGCCGTTCGAGGATAATGAAACGGTTGCTGTTGAACAGCGCTGTCAGCAGCATCTCTCGCAAACCATCGCCGATGACCGCTGTTGCCCCCGCCGCCTTCACCTGAAAGTCGCCCAGGGCGACTCTGGCCTTGGGGCCATCATACCTCTCCATCATGGCCTCCTGTACTGAAGGCCCCTGCATGTGAGTCACCTGAGCAGTGGGCTGGCCCGGCCCTGCACAGCCGGCACACAGCAAATACAGTACGAGTACAAACAAGATTAAGTGCTGTACCTTGTCTCGCTTTTCCATAGCCCCCCCTTGGTAAATGTCCCGAGACGTTGCGAATCCTCCTGTACCAGTAGCTTATTCAAAACTGCACAACGATACTGTCTTGGCACCATCCACGTGGTAAGAATAGGCTGCAATCTGCTCTTACAGTTCCGGGCCGGCTCAGATTTAGAGAGAACTCAGAAGGAAACAGGTTCAAGTGAACTTCAAACGAGACTCAAGGAACTACTGTCCAGTTAATTAGAGCAAAAAGATGTATTATCTCTAGCTGTTAGCAGCACTTTTGGTTTTAAAGTTGCAATAAAATATTAACCGTAGCTAAATTAACAATAAAACTACTATATTACCTAGTTGAGAAATACTAACGTCCTTATTTCGCTATAATATCACAAAATGCACTATTTCACAATGTAAAAATCACCAAAGTTAGTTGAAAACGACTACTCGAATCCCGACTATGATTGTATGATAAATTCTAGACTAAATTAGGCAATTTATGCTTAACAGTCCTTATAGCTAAATTAGATCTTATATAATATATCTCCCTATATAAAAATGGTTAATAGCTGTTAAAATCAAGCAGCCTAATTAGAATAAGCATATTAATTAATTTGTCACCTGAACTATTGTAATCTTTTGCAGCTAAAATCAAGGATCTATTTGCTCACTGTATAAGCCATTAGTATGATATACCTTGTGTAATAAACCATATATTTGCCATTTTAGCACTTTATTAGGGTATAATATATACAAACTAGGCAAAAACTAAGACCTTACTATTGGCAGTTACAATACTTAGGAAGGTATTGGTGAGAAAATAAGTGATAACTACAATACTTACGACACATTCTGCTATTCATTTGTTGTCAAGATCCTACCTATGCCAATCCTTTCAAATGAAAGAAGGCAAAACTGCAGGCAGTCTACCGATGGAGCCCGGCTGCCTCAAGCAGAAGCGTCCCCTGGAGAGTCTCCGCGCTTGATTTTCTCGATTACATCGTAAAACTCATGTGCCCGGAGCGTCTTGAACCGCAGGGCGATCCTGCCCGAGCAGTCCTCGTGAAAAATTGACGACTCGAATGACAGTTCAAGCCGATTTCTATTGATCAGCTTTGCATGAATTGCTGACAGTTTGCCATCCTCAAATTGCACGTTTATCAACCTCTGCCAATAGGCATAGGCAATCAGCCGTCGGCGCCTGATTGCCAGGAAGCCGGAAAAACCCGTCAGGCGATATTTGCAGCGCTTGCCCAGCGCCCGAAAATCCCTCGTTGTTATGCAGCCAGCAATGCCCTCATCACAAACCAGCACACCTTCTGCAGCAAGCACAGGACGCAATTCCTTGGGTATACGGCCAATTTTGAACAACCGGTAGAGAATCGTCTTTTTCATGGATTGCCTGGATTCTTCGCCTGGAGGGTAGCTAAAGTGTAATGCTGCTCATCTAACAGGTTCATGGCAACTGCTTCGGCAAGCTGGTTTGTCGGGCGAGGCGGTGCGGCCCGAGTCAGGGCGAAGTGGTCTGGCGGCATCTCCACGCTGCAACAAGTGGAGGTGCCCACCTGCTAAACAGCGCGGCCGTGAACCTGTCGGGGTCAGCGGTTCTTGCAGTCTTCCACATGGCTGACGCCAGCCAACATCGAAGAATTATTTCTTTGTTGTGACTGCGTTATAAACTATGGCGATTATGGCGCCGCCTATGGCGCCGTCGGCAAATCCCCATATGGCTCCAATGATGCCTCCTAGAAAGCTTGGTTTGAAGCCAATATAAATTGAGGACATTATTTCAACAAACTTCGTACACCAGCCGAATATGGAGGCCCATCCGGCAAACAGCATGCAGGTTGCCCACGAAACTCCAAGTCCGACTGCCAGCCCTTTCACACTTAGCTTCTCCATTGCCCCTGCTCATCTTCTAGGTTTTCATATGAGGTACAGGCAGGTCGCCTAGCACTACAGACTGCCAAGTAGCTGCAATGTTATGATACCAAATATGCTGTCCAAAACCCCGATGCAAGCCCAGTCGCCGGGTTGTGCTGGCCGCCGATTATTTTACAATCCTTCTATTGTCTGGTAATACTCCTTGAGAACGCGGATGGATTCCATTGTCGTTTGCAGCAAGATCCAGCTGAGAACCAGTATCCCTACAGTGAGTCCGATCTTCCATGCCGCAGACGTTCGTGGTCGCCACCAGATCAGTGGCAATGCCAGGGGTCCTACAAAACAAACTGCAAGCACTATAAAGGACTTGCGAAAATACCACGGCATCGTCTCCCCGGTAAAGCTCGGGCGCCGGGAAGCATTCAGGAACTCACCGCAGTGCTTGCACTTTATGGCTTCATCCTGAATTTCTTCGGCGCAGAAAGGGCACTTTTTCATTATTGTGTCTCTGACTAGAGTCCACCGAAGGCGCGGAGTTCTATCTGACAAAGGATTCATCCGGCAAAGGCCAGACCGTCGCCATTAGCCGAATCACTCAATTATGATCTATGACATGGAAGTCGCAAGCCTCTCCTGGGAACCAGAAAGCTATTTCAGGACTATCACCTTCTCTTTATAGTATCCGGGTTGTTTTTCTCTCCACTCGTATGACTCCTCCACCCATATCTTCTTTTCCGGATCCGTCTCGAATTTCCAGAGAGTGCCTGTCCAGATGCGCCTGGCACCGTATGCCCAGTAGCCGGGCACCTTCACCCGTTCCATTACCGGCGGCACCCATTCCCTAATTATCTTCACCCGGGGTTCGGCCGCACCCTTTGTGGAAGAACTATTGCTTATCTGCTGGTCTGCAGCTTCGGGTTTCTCTCTGGCAGAAGTGTCTTCTCTTACGTAATTACCTATATACAAGTAAGGAATGCCTGAGTAGAGGCAATAATTCGGACATAATGCCGGATGATAATGCCGATGATGGTACCGTGGACACCTGTAATGTTTGTCCCGGCGGTAGCTGAGGAAAGAGGGGTACTGCTTTTTGGAATAGTAAGGCCTGGAGCGCTGGCCTTTGCCGTGGTACTCCCTGCGATGAAATCTCCTGGATGCGTGGGATCTATAGCCGGAACCGTGATAAGGAGCTTTGGGACCTGTTCGCGCCGCAGACTTGTATCCAGCATGTCCGCTGGTATGGCCGTACCTTGCAGCAAAATGTCCCCGCCCCGCTTCGCCTGGAGCAGCAGCGGCAATCAGCAGTATACCCAGGGCGAAGGCCAGCAAGATTTTCGTCTGTCGGTTCATTTTCTTTTCTCCTCCTCCTGGATTTACGGGGTAGACAGGAGGAGCGTTGCGTTATTGCAGAAAACCACCATCCTCTCAGACAATAACTACGGAGATCCAGAAGTCGTGCAGATTGCAGAAACTGGTAGCGTAGAGCCTCGAGCCTTTGTCAACGTTCACCTCATAGGTGGATACAGGTTGATCCACAGGATAGAAAGTTTTAGCTCCGAGTACCTTACCATCATCAGTGACAAGGGTATGACGCACGATGTAGTGCTTCTCTGACATGGGATGTGGAGTGCTGATGGTCACCTTTTTGCCTTCCACTTTCACCTGAGGTGCATGGGTGGCAGCTTTCTTGGACCACTGCCCAGGGTTGTCCTTTGTGTAGATAACACCTTTGGGAAACTCGCTGCCACTGGCGCCAACCTTTGCCGTACTGCTGAGGACCATGCCGCCTGCCATCACGAGGGAGGTCTTGATGAAATCCCTTCTTCTCTGCATACTGGTCTCCTTTCATAAAACGAATCCTGGTTATGTTCAGATTTTCTCTGTTTCATCTTGACCTGTAAGACCTTCTTTTAACTGAAAAAGACTGAAGCGAGATGGTAGAAACCATCTATTATAATTATTAAAGATTGATAGCAAAATGAAAGTGCGACCTGACAACCAGTATTGATTGACAGAGTGTGACACGGGTTGCCTGCACGGCAATGAGTTGGTAGCTGAAGGCTTTAGCCTGCGTTGCCCTGTCCTGCTATCGATTCCCAAAATCAATTGCGCCATAGCACCATTTTGATAAAGGCCGCATGCGCAACCTGAAGATTGCGGCTACCGATCGTGCGGCGAGAAGGGATGCACTTTCATTTTGCTATCACCCTTAAAGCATAACATGCCAGGTCCGGGCAAGTAAGTGGTGCATTCTGGTTTCTTACCACAAAAGTCATGGATAACCCCACAAAGAATCCCTGCCAATCAGGGGGCATGTACCGGCGAGGGTGTTGGCAGGGAGAAAGAAGTATAGACAAAAGGGATTCTGACACTCACCCTTTTGTAAGGTTGGTCGCAGTTAAAAGGAATTTATTACGTAGAGTCAGCCTGCATCAGCAGCCTAGAGGCGGACGCGGTTTTTTCAAACACAACTCGGTCAACTCCTCAACCAGGGCGGTGCCGACGCACATGACTGTGTCGGCGCCGCCCCAGTATATCTTGACTGTGCCGTCATCCTCCGGTATGGCGCCGCAGGTAAAAACCACATTGTGGACGTAGCCGCTCACTTCCCACGGATCTTCTGGCTGGAGAATCCACTCGTCGGCCACCCCAAGAACTCTGGCAGGATCATCTGAATCATGCAGGGCAACACCCAGGCGATACACAGCACCATCCATGGTCTCGAATACCCCATGAAAAATGTGCAGCCAGCCTTTTGCCGTTTTGAAGGGCGGCGCCCCAGGTCCCACCTTCATTTCATCCCAGTGGTATGGCAAAGGCTTGATCACTACCCTCGAGTCGCCCCAGTGGCGCAGGTCTGGGGAATAAGATATCCAGATCGACCAGGGCAGCATCTGGGAATGAGGGCGGTCCAGCCGAAGGTAGCGTCCACGGAACTTCTGCGGAAAAAGCACCACGTTTCTGTAGTCAGCCTGGGTAATAAAGCCCAATCTCTCCACATCTTGAAAATCGACAGTTCGGGCCAGTCCAATGCGGACGCCATATCTGGAATAAGCGCTATAGGTGATCAGGTAGGCCCCATCCACGAAGGTAATCCGGGGATCTTCCACCCCAAATTCCTCATAGGGCGCCTCTGCCCCATTGGTCACAGGCAAGAGAAACGGTTGCGGCCTGACAGTGAAGTGAAAACCGTCATCACTTTCGGCTA
>JAFDGZ010000077.1 GCA_019309045.1 Deltaproteobacteria bacterium
TTACATCCTCTGTGTCCAGATCTCCTCAACCCTGTCCCAAATCCTCTGGGCCACCAGCTCCTTGTCCTCCCTGGGCAGTGATTCCTGTCTGTCGTTTGCCCAGAAAATGGTCACCTGGTTGGTATCGCTGCCAAAGCCGCTGCCGACTGCTGTGAGGTCATTGGCCACGATGAAATCAAGGTTCTTCTTCCGCATCTTTTCTCTGGCATTCTCGCTCAGATTCTCTGTCTCTGCGGCAAACCCCACCAGTATCTGCTCTTTTTTCAGCTCACCCAGGTGCAGTAAGATGTCAGCAGTGGCTTCGAGTTCCAGTGCTATTCGCTCCTTGCCCTTCTTTAGCTTGTGCTCAGCCTGTTCCAGAGGGCGGTAGTCGGAAACTGCAGCAGCCATGACCACTGCATCCACTCTGGGGAATTTCTCCATAACCCGATCATACATTTCCGCCGAAGTCCGTACATTAATCACCTCAACCCCGGCAGGAGGATCGAGAACGGTGGGACCGCTGACCAGAATTACCTCTGCGCCGCGACGCCTGGCTACTCTGGCAAGGGCGTAGCCCATCTTCCCGGTTGAAGGGTTGCTGAGATGCCGCACCGGATCCAGTGGTTCCCATGTGGGGCCTGCCGTAACCAGAACTCTGCGGCCGGAAAGAGTGGCAGGAGTGAGAATTTCCTGAATCTGTTCAAAAATCTTCTCCACAGGAGCCAGTCTGCCCAGACCCTGGGCCCCACAGGCCAGTTCTCCGCTGTCCGGTCCAATCTGGACATAGCCGCGCTGCCGTAAAATAGTAAGATTCTCCTGCACCGCTTCGTTTTCGAACATGTTCACATTCATTGCTGGACAGATTATTTTGGGCGCCTGGCACACAAGCATGGCAGTAGTCAGGTAGTCATCAGCAATGCCGTGGGCCAGTTTGCCGACAATATTGGCAGTGGCCGGAGCAATCACCGCCAGATCAGCCTTGGTAGCCAGCTCGATGTGGCCAACGCGAGATTCCGCCTCCAGGTCAAAAAGGTTCGTTCGTACCGGCTCACCGGAGAGCACCTGAAAAGAAAGGGGCTGGACGAACTCGGTGGCACTGTGCGTCATGATCACTCTCACCCTGGCTCCGGCCATGGCCAGCAGCCGGGTGAGCTCGAGTGCTTTGTAGGCTGCAATACCCCCGGTGACTCCCAACAATATGGACCGTTCTCGCAGAAGTGTCATGAATCCCTCGGACATCAGGTCAGGCGGCGGGCTTTTCTGCTGCTCCCACTCCGACCCTGTTTCCTCTAGTTTCCGTCAAAATGGGCGTGGTGACAACTACAATTGTGTTTCATCCCACATTATAATGCAAAATGCCCACGAATTGTTGTCAGGAGGCAGATGAAGCCAGCTGGGGTGCCAGCCAGATCTCCACCTTGCTCTTGCCAGCCGAGCCACCTGTAATAAAAATGAGACAGCTCCGCTGTCCCTTTTCGAAATTGAGAATAGTGCGGTTGTAACGGAAACTGGACCTCAACAGCCAGCCGTTTCTGTTCATATGGTCAAGAAAGAAGCCCACCAGGGTCTCCCTGGCCATCCTGCCCTCCAGGACGAGAACACCAGCAGTGATGTCAGCATTGCTGTAGACAAATGACCTCTTCTTATCCAGGGAGAGCTCCGGCGGAACAGGCACATCCTTGAAGTCATAATAGACGGGCAGCGGCTCCCCCTGTTCTCCGCTCGTGCTTGCTGCAGTTTCCTCTGCCTGAACGACCTGCGTCTTGCCTGTTCCCGCGCAGCTGCACACTGCCAGAAACAAAGAGAGCAAAACAACAATGCCAATCTGATAATTCGTGGTCCATGTTCTCTTTTTCTCCACCACTCTCCTCCACCTTTGGCGGCGTCAGCAGATAAAAGCCTTGCCCTTTTGTACCGATCAAGGCGGTGTAGAGCCTTGACTTCAGAAAGTTCTGAATATGAGGTCCGACAAGGGCTGGCGCCAGGACTTCTGTTCCCGGTCGCGAGGATGACCCACCGCCATAATTGCCATCAGCTCGAAGTCCTGGGGCACCTCAAGTATATCAGCAACGCGTTCACGGTTCTTGAGGATCTCACCCAACCACACGCCACCAAGTCCCAGGGCGTGTATGGCCAGCCACATATTCTGCATACAGGCGCCAATCCCCTGACAGTCTTTCACCCTGTCATAGCTGGCACTATTGTCTAGAAACACTGCGATTATCACAGGTGCTTTGCGGATGATCTCATGGTACCGCGTGAGCGGAGCTATCTTGTCCTTCACCGTCTGCTGGCGGACAACAACGAAGCGCCATGGTTGATTGTTCAGGCCCGAAGGAGCCCAGCGACCGGCTTCCAGAATGGTCTGCAAGTCATCCTCGGAAACGTCCTCTTGGGTGTATTTCCTGATACTCCGCCGCTGGCGGATTGCCTCGAGAACTTCTTGGCCTGGTTCACTCACAGTCACTCGCTCCCTGGATGCCTCCAAGCAGGGCTCATAAATAACCCTTCATAAGCACCTCTGATTATTTATAATTTTGCCCAGTATACCGTCAAGGCCACCAGAGCGTCAATCATGAAACCAGGCCAGCTGCTCTGCCATCTTCATGCAGATCATCCGGACGAGCCAGCAAAGCAAGAAAAAGAAGTCAGGGTGTGTCCCGGCAAAGCCTTGTTTTCATTTACGGTGTCTGAGCGCGTTGACCACACCGTGACAGCGGCAGGCCGTTGCCACAATAATCTGCCGCTCACTCTGTTCAGCCTGACGCAGCAGCTCCTGCAACGCCGCAGGTTGGTAGCCACCCACGCCCGGCGCCAGTTGCTGGCTCCTTATCACCACTGTCAGGTAGCCGGGCACTGCCATTTCACTCAGCACTCTATACAAATCAGCCTTACGTGGCTTGCCGGTAAATGTGCATCTACCGTCAGGTTCCTCACAATCGTCAGGGCAGATAAACGTTGCAAAACTTGTATAGAGGGTGCCGTCACTGCCGCGGTGTGGATTGGGAAGCCTACTATCCAGGATGGCCGGCACCGGCAATTGGCTGACTGAACCTCTTCTGGACAGGCGCCGGCACAGCCACTGGAAAGCCACGTGCAGGGGCACTGCAGGAACAAGCCAATCTGGCATCACATGCAGATTCTTATCCAGAAAATCAATGGCATCGCCTTCTACTTTGGCGACTCTTGCATCGACAACCCCGGCCAGCCGAGACCTGTCACGGTCCACCAGCACCAGCTGCCGATCCCCTTTCTGCCGGAGAAGACGTTCAGTGGCCAGAGTGCCGAACCGCCCCGCCCCTAAAATCCAGAATATCTGCCCGTTCATCTTCCTCTTTCCCCTTCCTTTCTAGCTTATAGCATTCTGAGAGTAAAGCGCTCAAATCCTCGAGAAAACTCCTCAGGTCGAAAGGCCTCGTGCTAAGCCTGCCAGCTGGATTCAAATGAGGCGTCCAGGCGCAACACTGCAATATCTACAACCTCATTCTTCGCATCAGCAGGCCTCGATCTCACAATTGCCAAGATGTCTCCAGTGTGTTAGTTGTGGGTACGCACAGAGCCAAGAGCATATCATCCAGGCAAATTCGGCATGTTGAGATGAGGACCGCTGTGAACAGATATGATTTTATCCTGGCCTCCTCTTCTCCCCGGAGACGCGACCTGCTGCGCGGCCTGGGGTTCTCCTTCCTGGTAGTCCCCAGCGGCATCGAAGAGATCGATGGCCTGCCCCGGCAACCGCATGAACACACGCTGGTCTGGGCCAGGACCAAGGCGGTACAGGTATCTCGTGACCATCACGCAGAATGGATCCTGGCTGCAGACACCATTGTGGTAATCGATGGAGAGATCCTGGGGAAGCCAGCGGATGCCTCAGAGGCCACTGCCATGCTCTCCCGCCTCAGCGGCCGGGCCCACTCTGTGGTCACCGGATTCTGTTTACTGCACCCGGCAAAAAAGATCCAGGAGTGCTGCTGGGTGGAAACCCGGGTCCATATGCGGCGGCTCGACCCGGATGAGATTGAGGGATACGTGCGCACCGGGGAACCCATGGACAAGGCCGGGGCCTATGGAATCCAGGGCATAGGGGGCTGCCTGGTCAGGCGAATCAACGGCTCCTACAGCAATGTGGTTGGGCTGCCACTGTGCGAGGTGGTGGAACTGTTCCGCCGGCACCAGGTAGCTGATCCCTTCAAAGCAGCATAGCTGCTGCAGTTCCATATGAACAGGTGAAAGGATGGACCAAATTATGTCTATTGCAGAAAATCTCGAGCGCCTCAAGGCGCGCATCAGTGAAGCTGCCTTGCGGGCAGGCCGGGATCCGCAGGCAGTGCGGCTCGTGGGAGTCACCAAGACCGTAGACCCGCAGCGTATCGAGGCCGCGGTGCAAGCAGGCCTGCAAGACCTGGGAGAAAATTATGTTCAGGAGGCCAGAGAAAAGATTGCCAAACTACCCCCTGGACTCAGGTGGCACTTTATCGGCCGGCTGCAGACCAATAAAGCCAAATATGCAGTAAAGCTCTTCCATCTGATCCACACAGTAGACTCCAGGAAACTGGCAAAGGAGTTGAATCGGCGGGCCGAGGCCGCCGGCCGCCTGGTTCCCATTCTGGTACAGGTCAATATTGCTGCGGAGACCAGCAAGGGCGGCATCAGGAAAGAAGACGTGCTTCCAATCATAGAATATATCTCCACTCTACCGTTCTTGAGACTCAAAGGCCTCATGACAATGCCGCCTTTTTTCGATCAGCCTGAAAAAGTGAGGCCGTATTTTCGTCAATTGCGGCAGCTGAGCCGCCAAATCGCTGCCCGAAGATTGGCAAATGTTGACATGACCGAGCTTTCCATGGGTATGTCAGGAGATTTCGAAGTGGCCATAGAAGAAGGTGCTACTCTGGTGCGGGTGGGCACTGCTCTCTTTGGCCGGAGAACTTGAAGCGCTGGCGCATCACCTCATACATGGCCATGGCTCCGGCCGCCGAGGCGCTGAAAGAGTTCAACTCCCCCAGCTGAGGAATGGCTGCCAGCAGGTCACAACTTCTTTTTACCAGGGGGCGAATCCCCGCGGCTTCGCTGCCAATCACCAGGGCGGTTGGCTGAGTGAAATCCACCTCGAAGAGCAGCTGCTCCCCTTCCATGGCCAGGCCCACCACCCAGATGGCCTGCTGTTTCAGGACACCTATAGTTGCCGCCAAATTTGTTACCCTGGCCACAGGCACATGTTCGAGCGCTCCAGCCGAGGCTTTGTGCACGCCAGCAGTCAACCCCCCTGCCCGGTGTTTGGGAATTATAACGCCGTGAACACCGCAAAGATGGGCCGAGCGGATGAGGGCACCCAGATTCTGTGGATCCTGAATGCCGTCCAGCAGGAGAATGAAGGCAGGATCCTGCTGCCGGGCTGCAGTCAGTATATCCTCCAAGGTGGCATAGGTATATGGAGCGAGGAATGCCAGGATGCCCTGGTGCCTCACCTTGCCCGCCTTGTTCTCCAGCTGTTCTCGCTCACAGGAACGTATCTTGATACCGAGACCAATGGCCTCTTCGAGCAATTCTTTTACCGGACCACTGACTGAAGAACGGCTGACCCAGATTTCTTTAAACCGATGGCCCCGCACTCGAAGAGCCTCACGCACAGGATGTATGCCATATAGCATTTCTGTGGATCTGGCCATGGCTCCACTCTCGCTGGCTAGATCTATTGCTCTGCTGCTGGCGGGCGGTCGGCCTCTCCTCTCTGCTTTTTCCCGGGTGCAGCGAAACCCGGGCAACAGGAATGCATGGCAAACCTCATGGGGGAGAAGAAGGGTCATCCGCGGCGTTTTTCTGGGGCCCAAGGGTTCGATACAGTGCCAGCACACGGGAGGCAACCTTTTTGGTGCGGCAGCGTTCAGCAACAATGATGGCTGCCAGCATGTCCGTGGCCTCTTCGAGGGTGTCGTTGACCAGCAAATAATCGTACCAGGGCGCCTCGGCAATTTCCACGGCTGCCTGGGTCAACCTCGTCTCGAGGGAGGCAGCGTCTTCTGTACGCCGCCGCTGCAATCGCGCTTTCAGGCTGCCCGCGTCTGGAGGGAGAACAAAAATGAAGCAAGCTGTGGGATAATGAGCCTTGATTTGCCTGGCGCCCTGAACATCAATTTCCAGAATTACATCCTGGCAACTCTGGAGCCGCTTGTCCAGTTCTGCCCGCGAGGTCCCATAATAGTGCTGGTGTACTCGTGCCCATTCCACAAAAGCCTCATCAGCCACCATGGCACGAAAGACTTCCGGTGTGACGAAATGATAGTCCACACCCTGTTTTTCCCCTGGTCGAGGTTCTCTGGTAGTATGGGAAACAGAGTATTCCAGACTCGCTAATCTGCTCAGAACCCCCTGCCTGAGAGTCGATTTGCCCACACCTGAAGGTCCTGAGAGAACAAAGAGTTGTCCGGCAGATTTCATGAGCTACTTCGTCTTGCTGTCTCCATCTTTGCTCAGAGTATCAGCCATGTACCGCTGGGCAATGGTTTCAGCCTGGACCCCGGAAAGAATCACATGGTTGCTGTCTGTAATAATGATGGCCCGTGTCCGTCTGCCCATAGTAGCGTCAATGAGTTTCTTCGACACCTTAGCGTCCTCTTTCAACCTCTTCATAGGTGCGGAACCCGGTGAAACGATCGCAATCACACGATCTGCCACCACGGTATTGCCAAACCCGATGTTGAGAAGTTTTCCTTCCATTGCCACACCGCCTTAAAGATATCTGGATCATTGCCAAGGGCGTCCCCACGATGAAAGATTGCTGCTGGTCAACATATTTTCAAAGACGTCTACGGGTCAGGAATCCTCGTTGTCTGCGCCTGTGCCTTGGAGAAAATCATCGCCAAAGGTAACATCTCCTCTCTCCCTTCCTCCCTGTTATTCCACGTTCTGTACCTGTTCTCGCAGCCTTTCCAGCTCGGTCTTGGCCTTGATCACCTTGCGGCCTATCAGCACATCACTTGCTTTGGCACCGATAGTGTTGATCTCCCGCAGCATTTCCTGCAGGAGAAACTCCAATTCTCTGCCGCGGACGCCGCTGCCCTCCAGTAGTTCGTGGAACTGCTGCAGGTGGCTTTGCAAGCGCACCAGCTCTTCAGTGATATCGGCTTTCTCGGCAAAGAAGACCACCTCTTGCATAAGCCTGGCCTCGTCCACCTCCGTATCCTCGAGGAGTTGCTGCACCCTTTCCTGCAGACGATTCTTGTTCTCAACAATCACTTCTGGTGCTCGCAAGCGCATTTCTTCAACCAGCCGGTTCAGATGGTCCAGGCGCCGGCGAAAGTCGAGCTCGATATTCCTGCCCTCCTCGAAGCGCATTTGCAGGCATGCTTCAATAGCCATCTCCAGCGCCTTTTCCAGGATCTGCCAGGCGTCTGTCTGCACTTGCTCGTTTTCCTGGAACACAAAGATATCTCTGAAGCCGAGAAGCGTCTCTGTCCTGAGCTCACCTTCCAGGTCGAGTTCCTCCTTGAGACGGGTTGCCAGCCTTTTGTAAGTTCTGGCCAGAGCCAGATCTACCGTAAGATGTTGCACCTTCTCGAGAGTCTCGTCAGCGAGCACCGTAAGCTCTATACGCCCCCGGGAGAAGCGGCGGCTCACCTTCTTTCTGATGTCATCCTCGAGGAAGGCATATTTGCGGGGCAGCCTTATCTGAATATCACAAAATCGATGATTCAGGGTACGCAATTCTACTGTAAAACTATATCCCTCGTCTTCTGCCTGTCCTCTGCCAAAGGCCGTCATGCTGTAAAGCAATTGTTCTCTCCCTGATAAAAACCACTCTCGAGTGCCTGCTCGCCCGATGTGCTCCAGCAGCCGCATTCACTTGCAGGGCAGATGAGTTCCCTGCTGTGGTCCCGGTCACTGTACTGGAGGAGCTCAAAGCAAGAGCCTGCCTGTCAATCTCTCGGGCTGACCATCTTTTCCCCCTGGCGCAACTGGAATAGATAGCGTTGTCGGATGGTCCAGAGCCAGTCGCGAATTTTTTGTTGAGCATAATCAGGATAAGTCCAGGGCAGGGCGCGGTATTGTTGACGTTGAAAAATCAGAGTCAGGTCCGCATAAATCCCCCGCCCAAGGTAGATCCTGTGAGTGTAGTTCTTGCCTGAGGCGAGCACCAGTCTCTCGGCCACCAGATATCCTGGATCTATATTCACGGTGCGTCGCCCCTGTCTGCTGCTCCTGGTCTCCATCATGTTGGTTTGTTCTTTGATCTGCACCAGGTCATCCTGACCGATAAGGGTGCCGTAGCTGGCAAACCTTCGCAGCAAGGGGCGGCCCATTTCTGCCTCATAATAGTCGGTAAGGTCAAAGGGCAATATCTCACTTACAAAATCTATGGGACCATAACGGTCGGCCAGATCCAGAACAACCCTGGCAATATCCTCGGCCTGCCTCGCAATCACACTGACAAAAAGCTTTGCCGGTTTTGCCTGCTGCGGGACACTCACCTTGGACTCTCCTGGGTGAAACTCTGGCGGCCAACACAAAAATAGCGGAAGCCACGCGACGCCATGCGGTCGGGCTCGTAGATGTTTCTGAGGTCGAAGACCACCGGCTCTGTCAGGAGTTCCTTCATTCTCTCCCAGTGGAGGTTGCGAAATTGATTCCATTCAGTAATGATCACCAGGGCATTGGCATCCCTGGCAGCCTCATAGGCATCCGTGGCGTACTCTATGTTGTCGAGAAACTTTCTGGCTTCTTGCATGCCCGCCGGATCATAGGCCCGGATCCTGGCCCCCTGTTCCTGGAGTGCTCTGATGATAGCAATAGAGGGCGCTTCTCGCATGTCGTCAGTATTTGGTTTGAAAGTGAGACCGAGCACGGCAATGAGCTTCCCTGCCACCCCGTTCAGCCCCGCCATTATCTTTTCTACCATGCGCTCTTTCTGTTTCTCATTGACGCGCATCACAGCCCTGACGATCTCAAAGGCGTAGCCGTGCTGCTCGGCGATTCTATCGATGGCAAGCACGTCCTTGGGGAAACATGAGCCTCCGAATCCCGGACCGGGGTGGAGGAACTTGGAGCCGATTCGCCCATCCAACCCCATGCCTTTGGCAACCTGGTGCACGTCTGCCCCTACCCGTTCACATATGGTGGCCATTTCATTGATGAAAGAAATCTTGGTGGCCAAGAAGGCGTTGGAAGCATACTTGATCATCTCCGCCGTGGCCACGTCTGTGATAATAAACGGTGTTTCGATCAGATAGAGAGGCCGGTAGAGATCCTGCATGATGGCAATCGCCTGATCACTGCTGGCGCCGATTACGATTCTATTTGGTCGCATGAAGTCTTCTATGGCAGAACCTTCTCTGAGGAACTCCGGATTCGACACCACATCAAAGGCTGTTGTGGACTGCCGCTCCTTGGTGATAATGTCCGCTATCATCTCGCCGGTCCCTACAGGAACCGTACTCTTGGTAACAATGACCTTGTAGCCCGTGAGATTCCTGCCAATGGTGGCAGCAACTTCTCGAATGTAACTGAGGTCAGCACTGCCGTCTTTTGCCGAGGGAGTTCCCACAGCAATAAAGATCACCAGCGCCTGGTGTATGGCCTCACTGGCATCCGTGCTGAAAGCTAATCGTCCCTGCTGCACATTCTTGTGAATCAGCTCCTTCAATCCGGGCTCATAAAAGGGCACCTCGCCACTATTGAGAATGCGTATTTTTTCCTCGTCATTGTCCACACAGGTGACGTGCACTCCGAACTCTGCAAAACACGCACCTGTAACCAGCCCCACATAACCAACTCCCACGATACAGATGTTCATAGGCAAAGCTCCACTTAACACCACCAAGTTTCCAGGCACCGTTCACATTTCAGACGCCTGGATCTCAGCGGCGGCCCTCTACAAAGTTTCTCTCTCGGGCGCCCTGTCGGAGCCAGAACCATTGCGGTCATTTGACTCAGACACTGGACCCTGTCATAGGAGTCAGCTTCTGCAAATCCCGAGCCAGCAGGCAATGCCCTCACGGGCAGTAACACTCAGCAGGAACCGCCCAGCGGCTTCATGCCCGGCTGCCGCAGCTTTCTCTACCGCCTCTACCGCGCATGTCGAGGCAAGCCTCAGTACCTGGTGGAACCGGCACAAAGGGAAAAAGCCTCGACAAACAGCCGAGCAACCAGCAGCAATCCATCAGCAGCATGTGTCTCCTGGCTAGCTCTGCCTGCTGTTCCTCAGAACCCTCTTCAATTGAGCAGCACTTACCGTGGCGGTTCCTACCTCAGCCACAACAATGCCGGCAGCAAAATTTGCCAGCACTGCAGACTGTTCAGGACTGAAGCCAGCAGCCAGACCTAGGGTAAAGGTGCTGATTACCGTATCGCCCGCGCCGGACACATCAAAAACTTTTTTTGCCTCGGTGGGCACATGAGTGACATTGCCATTGCCCTCGAAGAGGGTCATACCGGCCTGACCCCTGGTGATGAGAACCAGGCGGCAATGAAGCTCTTCCAGGAGCCTCCTGCCGGCCTGGGCCAGGCTGTCGTCATCATGTACTGCTATGCCAGCCATGGTGGCTGCTTCGTCATTATTCGGCGTTATGAAGGTGACGTGCCGATACAAATCAAAGTTTCGCTCTTTGGGGTCCACCCCCACCATGATGTCAGCTTCTCTGGCCATTTCCAGGATGCCGTCCATGAGCTGCTGGGTGACAACCCCCTTGCCATAGTCTGCAATTATTACCGCCTGGCAAGTGTTGATTTCAGCGCCGATTGTTTCTAGCATTTTGAGGGTATTGTGCTCGGCCAATGGACGGCAATCTTCCCGGTCCACGCGCACTACCTGCTGCGAGTGGGCCACCACCCTGGTCTTGATGGTGGTGGGCCGCTCAGGATCGGCCAGCAGGCCATGAGTTGGCAGGCCCAGCTCGCCCAGCAGCCGCCTTACTTCTCTGCCCATACGATCCTGGCCTATGACCCCGCAGAGCAGAGCCTTGCCCCCGAGGGCGGCAATGTTGTGCACCACATTGGCGGCTCCTCCCAGCATGAGGGATTCCCGCACTACATTCACCACAGGCACTGGAGCCTCAGGGGAGATCCGATTGACCCGGCCCCAGAGGAATTCGTCCATTATCACATCGCCGACCACCAGAATGGCACAATCCTCAAACCGCTCGAGGCCCTCACAGAGTTGCGCTGGAGACAAAACCACAGTCATTCTCGGATTCATTCGGGTTTCATAAAGCAGGACGTTTCACCTGGACATTTCATGAGTTGATGCTGGACGAGCGTCAAGATCTCTGTTCCCCCGACCAGTGATGCTGAACTGCAGCAGTCCATGACTTCCCGGGCAATACCTCGCAGGAACCACCTCTGCCGATACGGTCAGGAATATGCCCGAGGACGCCAGAAAGCTCAACGACATCAGCAGCCGCAGTCACGCCAGTGCGTGATTCATGAAGCATCCGGGTGAAAACTGCAGTTGAATATAGCACAGCATGGAAATGAAGTAATTATTTTTTTCTGGCGGCTAAGGCTGTACCTGTGAATCTTTCCTTTTTTTGTACCTGCCGCTACTCACCAGCGGCAGCCGCTGCTATCAGGTTGTTCTTGCAAAGACACCGACACCCTGAAAATTCACCAACCCTGATTTTTCCCCTTGCAATCCCCACTTTTTTTTGCCAATCTTGCTGCAGTTGTAACTGACGCCAGACAACCGCAAGAGTTCAAGTTGGCTTCGGCGCACAATTGACGGCGTACCTTCAGGCACCTTAAGTATCAGCCGAGCCGCAAGCCAATAATCAGATACCCCCAGACCTGCAGCAAGAACCTGTACCTGTGGCCGTGGCCCAGGCTTGCGTTCGCGAGAATGCCGACAACCCTTTCCGGGTGCAGGCAGCTTTCCCTGCGCCTGCCGTTGAAAGCGGCAGAGACCCCTTGAGGCCTTTGAGGTCACAGGCTCTGTCACCAGACGTTCAACCGGGGGCGAGCGAATCTTGAGGCCGGCTCTTTGCCTTCTGGTTTTCCAGGTTGCGGATATGTGTTGTTTGGCAAAAAGCCTTTCTGAGATGAAAGCAAGGCAAGAGGGAGGAAAATGATGGGAACCTTGAGGACTTTCGGGACGATCCTTGTGGCAGCAGGCGTGCTTTTCCTGTTGAGCACTCCTGTCTTGGCAGACGACAGTCTGTATGGGAAACATTAGAGGGGACGTTGTTGACAAATTATACAAGCTGGTTCATGTTGATTTTTCCAATGGTCAGATACTGGCGGAGTAACCTATGCCCCGGGGAGCACGACTGGATGCGCCTGGCACGCTACACCATGTGATTGTGCGTGGCATTGAGCGGAGCGACATTGTCAGAGACGATTACGATCGCGATAATTTCATCTCCCGCCTCGGGGCCTTGGCTAAAGAAACGGGCACTGCCATCTACGCCTGGGCGCTTTTAAGCAATCATGGCCATATCCTGCTCCGAAGTGGTGCGGCGGGTCTGCCCACACTGATGCGGAGGCTGCTGTCCGGTTATGCAACATGGTTTAACAGACGTCATCGACGCTACGGACATCTGTTTCAGAACAGATACAAGTCCATCGTTTGTGAGGAAGACACCTATTTCAAGGAACTGGTGCGCTACCTTCATCTGAACCCCCTTCGCGCCAAGCTGGTTGATTCGCTCGGCACACTGGAGCGCTACAAGTGGTGCGGGCACGCGGTACTGTTGGGTCGTCGAAACAACGACTGGCAGGATAGAGACTATGTGCTGCAGTGGTTTGGCAACAAGGAAGGTGAGGCACGGAAGGCATACCGGGAGTTCGTAAAGGAAGGGATCAATCAGGGGCGCCGGCCGGAGCTGGTAGGCGGGGGGCTGGTGCGTTCCATGGGCGGCTGGTCGGTGGTGAAGGCCATGCGGCGGTTGGGTGCAAGGGAAAAGGGCGATGAACGCATACTGGGCAGCGGTGAATTTGTCGAGCAACTCCTCGAGGAGGCAAGTCAAAAGATCAAGCATCAGATACCCACCCACGAGTTGGTTGCTCGTGCTGAGAAAGAGATAGAGGCTTGCTGCCAAAGAGACAATATTGAGGTGCCTGTACTTCGATCAGCCAGCCGAAACCGTTCTGTATCGAGGCTACGGGCATATCTGGCTATGAAACTGGTGCAGGAGTTAGGGCTTTCTCTGGCGGAAACCGCGAGACAATTGGGCCTGTCCACCTCCGCTGTTGCGCAGATATTGAGAAGAAAGAAATAAGTACACTTCGTCAACAACGTCCCCTATCTCCGTTGCACGGAAGGGATGAAAGCCATGGCTGCACCAGCGACCAAGAAAATCGGATATCTCGCCATTATTTTATGTTCCCTGATCTTGATGGTGCCATCGCTTGAGGCGTGGGGCGCAAGTGGAACGGTCACCATAGACGAACCCTCTGTAAATCCATATGAAGCCACCGGAGACTTCACTGTGGAAGGCACCTATATCATGAGCGAAGATGAAACGCCCAC
>JAFDGZ010000078.1:0-13004 GCA_019309045.1 Deltaproteobacteria bacterium
ATCCACGGGTCTCGTGTTGCCGTCAATATCGGTTGCTGGGACTGCTGGGGCGTTGTTGTCTCCGGCGTCTATACAGGGTGACGTGGGCTGGAGGTGAAAATTACCGCTTGCTGGAGCGATAAACAAGGGGTCTGTCTGGATGTTTGAACCGTAAGAATAGTTGTCTACATCTGTGATATAAAGGTCTTCTGATTCAAGTATGCCATTGCCGGGGTTTGAATCTGAGGCCTCAGCAAACACCGCATTGCCTGAAAGGTCGTTGTTATAAAGCCTAACCGAGGCTCCTGTGTCGTTTCCATTTAGATCTGGATTTATATACACATCATCTCCATCAAGTCCACCGAAGTTAGCGGTGTTGCCGTAGATTATGTTGTTGTAGATATCCACTGAGGCGGTATCATCCCACAATGTTATAGCAAGGCCGCCACCATAGTTTGGAGTGGTGTTGTTGGTGATGGTGTTGTTGATTATCCTTACCATAGAATCTACCCCGTTAGTACCGACAGATAATCCACTCCCACCAGTGGTTCCGCTGATTATATTATTTGTTACGGTTATGTCTCCGGTAGAAGAGGAAATAACTACAGCACCGCCTCCATTCACAGTATTTCCAGATACCACATTACCACTCACGGCAATATGACCCGCCAGATCCGTTGACGTCGATGCGGAGAAAGCACCGCCGCTGCCTGCTGATGCACTATTGCGGCTGAATGTGTTGTTGGAGATATAAATGTTCCCAGAGTCACTCGACAGGTAAGCACCGCCGCCACTAAGGCTAGCGGAGGAATTTAGATTGGCATCGAAAAGACTATTGCTAAGTGTTACTGTCCCTGAACCTGATCTAATGAACACACCGGCACCAAAACCACTGCTCGTAATCTTGTTGTTGCTAAATGTACAATTATCTATTGTAATGTCGGCTTCAACTGTTTTTATCCATGAACCACTGCCATTTCCTGAAGAATTAGCCCTTCTAATTGTAAGATCCCTTATCAGGATATTACCACCATTGTCGCCTCCATTGAGATCGGAGTCTGTTCCAATGCTCATGACCTGACCATTGTCGCCGCCGTCAAGGATGGTCTGGTCTCTGCCTGCCCCCTGAATGGTGAGGGTGTGGCCGCCGTCGCCGTCGGGCGTGAAATAAATAAGGGTAGTAGAGATGTCGCATTCACCAGCCGCTACATTTATTGTGTCGTCCTGGTCGTTTGTGGCTGCAGTGGTAAGGGCGTTCTGAAAATCTGTGGCATTGTCCACATTGAATACTGCTGCCAGCAACACTCGATTGCCAAGAGGTGCACAAAAGAGCATCATACCAATGGCAATAATCAGGATCCTCCATGCGCTCATGATAGACTCCCTCTGGAATTTGTGGATGGAAAAAGATAGAGAAAGAATTTTGCTGATCGCTCAATCAGAGTGGTGTGATGTAGCTGGGCGCGCCTCTCTGCCTCGAGTGTGCAGCAATGATTTCCCCTTCCCCGAGAGTTCCCCTGCAAGCCAGTTAACTGCAATCTTTCTTTCTGCCATTGCCCAAGAGCATAAGGCAAGAGGAATTAGTAAGTTGATAGAGCGAGTTATCACATAGCTAATGGCATTGTCAATAGCATTACAGGATTTCAGGCTGAGGTTCGAGGCCAGGCTTGACAGTATCTAGGTGAGGCCAGTACTGTCATTCGAATTCTCCGTGCTGCCAGCGTCAAGTTTGTCTGGAAGAATTGTCCGTCTGGAAGTTCGACTCAGAACGACTGCCAAGACCGCCCATGAGAATGGCGGCCCAGGCTGCCTATTCATGCTATCATTGGCAAAGGGAATTTGGATTCCCAGGAAATCCAGGATAGAAGTTGCCCAGTTCAAATGGGCAAGAAAGCGGAAGAGCAGAGACGGGGGGGATTCTGGCGAGGAGCGGCAGCTCAGCAGGCGTGTCTTGGAGCTGGCATGAATGTTGAACAAACCTCGAACCCGAGAACCTGCCCCTAAATCCTTTAGCATCTTTTGGCAGAAGCAGCTTATGAGCTCTCTATCAACCGCTGGCAAAGATGTCATTCTGCTAGTGGACGACAACACCAGCAACCTGCAGGTGCTGCGGCAGGCCCTTGACAGCAAAGGATACAGACTGCTGGCCGCCAGGAACGGTCAGAGCGCCCTGGCCATTGCCCGCAAGGCCCTGCCTGATCTCATCCTGCTGGATGTCATGATGCCTGAGATGGACGGCTACCAGGTGTGTGCCAAGCTGAAAGAGGACGAAAAGACAGCCAGCATACCAGTAATTTTCATCACCGGCATGGCAGCAGAAGAGGATGAGGCCAGGGGTTTGGCTCTGGGAGCTGTTGATTACATCACCAAGCCTATCAGGCTGGAGCTGGTAAAGGCCCGGGTGCGCAATCAGCTCGAGTTGAAGCGCTATCGCGATCGTCTGGAAGAGCTGGTCAGGAAACGGACCCGGCAGCTGGAGTTGACCCAGGCGGTGTTGATCGAGGGTCTGGCTACCCTGGCCGAGTGCCGGGATCCTGAGACCGGGGGGCATATCAAACGCACCCAGAATTACGTTAAAGCCCTGGCCATGAAACTAAAGGATCACCCCAGGTTTCACCATGCCCTCAGCGATGAGAATATCGAGCTGCTCTATCTGTCTGCGCCCCTGCACGATGTGGGCAAGGTGGGGGTGAGGGATCACATCCTCTTGAAAGAGGGGAGGTTGACCGAGGAAGAATTTGCTGAGATGAAAAAGCACACTTCGATTGGCCGCGACACCTTGCGTTTGATTGAACAGAAGCTAGGCCAGAGCAGCTTCCTGCAATGCGCCCGGGAGATCGCCTACTCTCACCAGGAAAAATGGGACGGCAGCGGCTATCCTCTGGGGTTGCGGGGAGAAGAGATCCCCATTGCCGGACGATTGATGGCCCTGGCCGACGTCTACGACGCCCTGATCAGCAAGAGGGTTTATAAGCCTCCCCTGACCCATGAGCAGGCTGTTGAAATCATAGTAAAGGGCAGGGGCAGCCATTTCGATCCGGATGTGGTGGATGCCTTTCTGGAACTGAAGGACACCTTCCGCAATATTGCTCTGACATACGCCGACTACGATGAGGAGAGGCAAGCCCTCAGAAGCCGGCCGCAAGCTGACCTGCAAGGAGACAGGCAAATCGAGCGCCTCCTTCTGGTTGAAGACAATGCCATCAATCTGGAGGTCATGAAGAGTCAGCTTACTGCCTTGCACTACAAGGTTGATACAGCAGAAGACGGCAGGGAAGCACTGGCAAAGTATTATGAGAACGACTATGACGCCATCCTCACAGACATTGACATGCCTGAGATGGACGGCTACGAGCTGGTAGAAGAGATTCGACGCTCGGCAAAAGACGCCGCCCGCCCCATTCCAATTCTGGCCATCACAGCCAGTGATCTCGATCTGACCGAGGAGAGGGCCAGGGCCCACGGCTTCAGTGGTTACATGTTGAAACCCCTCGATCCTGATGTACTGCAGCAGAAATTGGCCAGGCGGCACCTCTAACAGCGGCCTGGCACAGGAGGGCGTTCATAGAGCCATAGAGCTCTGTTGCAGATATTTCGGCAGTAATTCAACCGATGAACCGCTCGCACAACCGCCAGAACATCTTCCATCTACTGCGTTCTACTTCCTCGTCAGCAAAGTCCCGCCGCCGCCAGAGGATCAAATTGCGTTCCCAGGGAAATATGGGCCAGGGCCGGAAAGGCCGCAAACCGTACTGTTTAATCTTGGTCCAGGTTCGCACGTAGTCCCGCCCCCGGAGCTGCTGCCTCTCACAGCCGTGAAGATCCTCTTGCAGCACCAGCCTGGGAGTCATTGACAGGATAATCTTTTCCCAGCGGCAATCGGGATAGACTTTCTGGCAGACTACCACGGCGCAGTGGATATCTAGCAGGTCTTCCACCCATGTCCCGGGGAACAGTTTCAAGGCCTGCCAGAGCTTTTCGGGTTTGCCATGATAATAGGCGGTGAGCAAATCTCTCATGGCAGCAGGGTCTGAAAAGATATTGGCAGAAGTCAATTTGATGTACGGGGCGCGGTCAACGGCAACATAATAGCGCAGCTTCAAGGCGGCCATGAGACGGAGGTGATTGTCAATGCGGTTTATCAGGCAGCCGGCGCCCAGGCTGACCAGAGAGGTGTGGCCATGCCGGCGGAGAAAAGAGGAAGCAGCATTTTCTGCAGTCATGGAGGCCTTCTTGTGGCTGAGTTCTGAGTCCTGCTGTGTCTGCCAGTGTGTATTCGTATAGCCTCATATAAACGAGAGGCAAGGGAAAAATGAAAAGCATGCAGGAATTTTGCAATGTATTATAATTACAAACTTCTGATCTTGGCAAACTGGAACTCTCTGTGAACTTGAACGTGGAGTTGTGCTGGAGGCAAGATCACTGCTGCATCAGCTGGCTTGCACCGGACAGGGCCCCGGCAGATGAGGATGCCTGGCATAGCTGGATAGTATGTTGCAGAAGGCAGGAGCGCATGGAGGCCTACGTTCCGGTATATAGAGACCACAGCACCCTGAAAAATGGAACTATAGAGGCGACCATTGTGCAGCAGGTGAATGAATTGATGAAATATCCACACAGGAGTCGGGAGTCCAACTTTGCCTCCAGCTGCTGAGCGCCCTCGACATGTACATGGTGAGCAGCTATTGCTGCAAGGCTGAGTTTCCATGGATCACCGCTGTAGCCTCGAGAGCCAGTGATCTGAGGTAATTCTAGTCGGAAAGCACCTGCGGAAGGGTAGGGAGGAGAACCATGAACGGCAGCCTGCCCCGGAGAGTAGACGTGGTCGTCATCGGAGGTGGTATTGTTGGAGTCAGTGTCGCTTATTATCTGGCCAAAAAGGGGATTGCCAGGGTGCTTCTCCTGGAGAAGGAGATGCTGGGGTCCGGTTCCACAGGCAAAAGTGTGGGCGGCATTCGAACACAGTTCTCCACCAGGATCAATATTCAATTTTCACTGCTCAGCCGCACAGTGTTTGAAGATTTCGAGACTGAATTCGGTACAGACCCCATGTTCCAGGAAATTGGCTACCTTTTCCTTGCCGGCAGTGACGCTCAATGGGACATTCTCAAGTCCAATGGAAAATTGCTGCGCAGTATGGCTCAGGAAGTGGAGCTGCTGACTCCCTCAGAGATTCATCAACGATGGCCATTCCTGCGGGTAGATGACCTCGAGGGCGGCTCCTACACAGCACAGGACGGCTATGCTGGTCCCAGTGAAGTATTGCAGGGATTCGTCAAAGGCGCCCGCAGGTTGGGAGCTGTGTTCAGAGAGGGCATCGAGGTGACTGGTATCGAGGTTAAGCAAGGATCCATTCGTGCTGTGACAACTTCCACCGGCGAGCAGGTGCAGACCCCGGTGGTGGTCAACGCAGCAGGGCCATATGCGGCCAGGGTCGCTGCCCTGGCTGGAGTCGATATTCCAGTTCGACCTCTAAGGAGACAGGTTTTTTATACTGACGCCTTCGACGACCTGCCAGCGGTTTTTCCCATGATCATCGACATGGAATACGGTTGGTATACCAGGAGAGAGGGACCGGGTGTGCTCCTGGCAGGTCCGCAGGACTCCGAGAGCTCTTACAACCAGAATGTTGATTTTGAGGCCAGAGAATGGACGGCCAGGCGTTCACTGCACCGGCTGCCTGTTCTGGAGCGGGCCCGCATTGCTGGGGGCTGGGCAGGCCTCTACGAGATTTCTCCAGACAACCACGCAATTATAGGTGCCTTCCCGGAGCTGCCCGGCTTTATCTGTGCCAATGGCTTTAGCGGCCACGGCTTTATGCATGCGCCGGCCACGGGCATTGTGGTTTCGGAGCTCATCGTGGCAGGCAAGACAGAGACCCTGGATATCTATCCTTTGCGACCTCAGCGTTTTCGCGAAGAGGATCTTATCAAGGAGCCGTTGACAGCCTTTAGAGACTGATTGCTTCAGGGAGGAACAGAAGAGTCACGCTTGAATGAGCTGATCCTGATATGGCTGTCAGCGGCTCCCTGGCCACCACGGACATCTCCTGCAAAATCACTACTGCCGAGTTGCACTCATAGACCTGGTTGGATGAAGATCGCTTTTTTTTTGCGAAGGGGCCAGGAGAGAATTTTATTGACAATAAGATATATGCAAGTATAGTGATGAAATATATTCTTCAGATAGATTGAAAAGAAATTTTCTCTCCAATCCTGTCGAAGCAATTATCTTCGGAGATTCATAATGGCCGAAGGATATACCTTGAATCAGGCCGTGCATGCTAAGCGCCTGTCCGGCGGCAAAGTCATTTTCCTAGACCAACACAGTGCGGAAGATTTGCAATTTGTCCGTGAGGCCTACGGTTACGAGGCGCTGGAAAGAGGATGGTTCCGGGAAGGTAATCGGCTTTTCTGCTTCAATGGTGCTTTGAGCAATGAGAGTGCCCAGCAGAAGTTGCAAGATGAGTCGCCGCCTGGAGTTCTCGAGGTGCCGCCACCCCCATTGCCAGAAGGACCGCTGACTCGCGAGCTGTTCACCATGGAGGATGGCACCACAGTTAGATGGATCAGACACCCCGGCGTCTTGCCAGCTAGCAGCCAGCCGTACTGGCGTCATCACACAGCTCTCTTTGAAATCAAAAGAAAAGATCCAAGTTTTGCAGCCTACACCTCCATTATGTCGTTTGCCTCTCTTGAAGGGGCAGATGGAAAGCTGCGGATCTTTGGGCCTGGCGGCATACGTTGGATCGATTATCCAAGCGAGGCGGCAGCCATTTCCGACGCCCTGGATATGAGTCTGGCTGTGGCCATGAAGATCCAGGTTGTCGGAACGCCCAATGGTGGCAACAAAATCGCTGTCTTTGGGGACAAGCGACACAAAGCCGCCGCCCTGCGCTCCATCTTCGCAGCTTTTGAACGGCTTGGTTTCATAGTGACCTCTGCAGATTTGGGTCTGTCCCTGAAGGATCTGGAAAGGCACGCCTTGCCAGTGGCCCCGACCAGTGTTGTTCCCCTTGGTGTCTACCAGAATGGCATCCCCTCAGCGGTTGTCACTGCCGATGCCAGTTATGCGGGTCTGGAGGCAATGGCGGAGGCTTTGCCGGGTTCGCCGGCACTCAGCACACTTACCGTCTCTTTGCAGGGCTGTGGCGAGGTAGGATACAGACTTGCGCAGCACCTTCTAGAAAACGGCACCATGGTAAAAATCGCTGAGCCTTGCAAAGAGACATGCAGCACCCTTCAACTGGAGTGTCGGCAGGCATTTGCCTCCGGACAGGCAGAGTTCATCAAGGACCCTGATGCTATTTATGACATTGCGGCCGACATCTTCTGTCCCTGTGCCTTGCGAGACATTCTGACTCGGGGGACTCTCGAGCGGCTCTTGCGGGCTGGCGTCCGTATCATTGGGGGGCCTGCCAATAATCTCTTTCCTAACCAAACAGATGGGCCGTGGCTTTTCCACGAGGCGGGCCTTCCTGTCGTTCCCTACGAAGGTATTGGGGCTGGTGGAGTAACCGGAGTTGCTTATTCCGTGATGACTGGAGTTTTCGGCCGCTGCCCTTTTGCTATTTCCGAAAAAATCCAGATGATTCGAGATTACGTGGCCAGAATACTCCGCTGGTCAAAGCGCTATGACCTGCCACCGCAGGTGATTTCAGATCGACTGCTGTTCAGAAGCACTCTCAGGCGGAGAGTCCTGAACCAGATGCAGACGGACCACATCATCGAACGTCTAAGGCGTGCTTTTCAGAGTGGCAATCACCTGCACGAACAAGCCCTGGTGCAGGAGTATACCAAGAAAGGGCTGTTTTATGGTGAAGGTCGTTTCCAGGAGGGGGGGTGGAAATTTCTATAATGGTGACATCTTTGTGCGGATGTGGTGGTGTTGTTTGGTGGGAACTGATTGAGGGAGGAGGGAGAGACGATGAAAAGAATGCTTACACTGCTGATTGTGGTGGCGGTTTCGCTGTCCATGTCCTTCTCGGTGGCACAGGCGAAAACGCTCGCTGATATCATAAAGAGTGGAAAAATCGTCATAGGGGTGAAAGGAGACTATCCACCCTGGGGCGTCATTAATGCCAAAGGCCAATTTGAAGGATGGGAAATCGATCTATGTCACAAGCTGGCTGAATATCTCTTTGGTGATCCCAGCAAGGTGGAATTTGTGGCTGTCACCGGGGGAAACCGTATTCCCTTCTTGAATTCAGGCAAAATCGATATTATCTGGGCTACCATGGGTTATACACCGCAGCGGGCCAAAGTGGTAGATTACTCGATCCCCTATTTCAAATCAGGCGTTCAGCTACTGACCAAGAAGGGTTCGGGAATCAAATCTATTTATGATCTCAAAGGGAAGACTGTGATTACTATAAAAGGCACAACTGGTGCCCAAGGGTTGGCCAAGTTGGTCCCTGAAGCCAAGCAGATAAAGTTTGACAAGACATCGGAAGCATTGCAGGCCCTGAGGGATGATCGAGGTGTGGCCTTTGCCCAGGATGACATTTTGCTGTTTAAATTGATTCTGGACAATCCAGAGTTGGAGGTTGTCGGCGAAGTGTTCAATCCCACGGATTGGGGAATCGGCTTTCGCAAGGGTGAAGACGATATAAAGGCCTATGTTAACCTGGCGCTGCGGTACATGTATCAGACCGGATATCTGCAAAGTTCACTTCGCAAGTGGTGGAAAGGGCAGGAACTCGACGAGTATCTCAAGAGAATTGATGATATGTTCAGCAAGTAGCACACAGACGGGGAGGAAGAGGGCAGCGGTGCCTCTTCCCCCAGTTCTCAGAAAACAAGTATGGACAGGCTATGCGCTTTGACTTTCAGGCTATAATAGATGCGCTGCCGTATATGAGCATGGGGCTGAAGAATACACTTCTGCTCACCTTCTGGGGAATCGTCTTTTCATCAATTCTCGGTATTGTCTGCGCCATTTTGAGAATCTCCAAGAACAGGCTCTGCAGAAACGCACTCATCGCCTACATCGAAATTTTTCGAAATACTCCTATAGTGGCCCAGATTTTTTACCTCTACTTTGCGCTGCCCCTCATAGGCATCAAGGTTTCTGCCTTCAACTGTGGTCTCATAGCTCTGGTTCTCCACTTCAATGCTTACAATATCGAAGTTTTTCGTTCTGGTCTGGAGGCTGTCCCCTTTGGCCTGCACGAAGCGGGCGAGGCCCTGGGATTTACATATGTACAGCGGCTCCGACTCATCACCATTCCCCTGGCATTGAGGATTTGTCTGCCTTCTCTGGCAAACAATTATGTCTCACTCCTGAAGAACACTGCCCTGGTCTCCATAATCGGGGTGGTGGAGATTACTTTCGTGGCCCAAGATGTGATCGCTGACAATTTCACTTTCCTCGAAATGTATTCTACTATCGCTGTCCTTTATCTGGTTCTTGTTTTTGGACTTACCTGGCTGCTGAGGAAGGTGGAAAGACGTTATGCTATAACTCTGTGAGTTTGATGAAATAGACTGCCATGTTTGACATGCTCAAACAGAACCTGCCGTTTCTGCTTGGTGGCGCCAAACACACATTCGTCTTGAGTGTTCTGGCGATGGTCATATCCATTCTGGTGGGCCTGGTCTTTGGTCTCATGCGGTTGTCCCAGAGACGCTGGCTGAGGACAACAGCCCTGGCCTATGTTGAGGTGTGGCGGGGTGTGCCCATGATAGTCTCTATCCTCTTTATCTATTTTGCCCTGCCGGAAATTATCAGGATCTGGATCAATGTGGAGATCTCCTCTTTTACTGCCATGCTCATCGCCTGCGTCTTCTGGACGTCAGCCAATGCGGCAGAAATAATACGCGGCGCTATTCAAGCAATACCCTTCGGTCAGACTGAAGCAGCTGAAGCGCTTGGCATGACCTATGTGCAGAGAATGCGGTTGGTCATCATGCCCCAGGCCGTCAAGATCATGATACCGCCCATGATTGGCCTGTTCACCCTGCTGCTGAAAGGAACGGCCATTGGTTTTATTATCGAGTATCGGGAGTTGATCAGGGTAGGCCAGATAACCATTGAACGATTGGTCATGGCGGGCCGAAAGAGTGCGAGCATTGAGATCTACACAGTAGTCATGATTATCTACTTTATTATGTGTTATCCACTCAGCCGCTTTTCCCTTTACTATGAACGCAAGTTGACCGAAGGAAAACAGTAGGAGAAATATTAGTTGATACGTTTTGTCGATGTTTACAAGTCATTCGGCGACAGGCTGGTTTTGAAGGGCATAAATTTCCATGTTCGAGAAGGGGAGGTTGTGGTAATTATTGGCCCTTCCGGTTCTGGCAAGTCGACCATTCTACGCTGTGTCAATCGGTTGGTTCCCATTGATAGCGGACAGGTTATTGTGGATGGCATGTCTGTAAATGATCCTGAGACCAAAATCGTCAAAGTGCGGGAAGAAGTAGGTATGGTTTTTCAGCAGTTCAATCTCTTTCCTCATAAGACCGTGCTCGAAAATGTCATGATGGCGCCCATTCATGTGCGCAAGGTCAAACGGGAAGAGGCCAGAAAGACAGCCGAAGAGCTCTTGAGGAAGGTGGACATCTGGGACCAAGCTCATAAATACCCGGCACAGCTTTCAGGCGGCCAGCAGCAGCGCGTTGCCATCACCAGGGCCTTGGCCATGCATCCCAAAATTATGCTGTTCGACGAGGCCACCAGCGCCCTTGATCCAGAGATGATTGGTGAGGTTCTTGATGTCATGAAACAGTTGGCCCGAGAAGGCATGACGATGATCTGTGTAACTCACGAAATGGGTTTTGCTCGGGAGGTCGCTGACCGAGTCATGTTCCTCGACGACGGCGTTGTAGTGGAGGAAGGAACCCCAGATGACATCTTCAGCGATGCCAGGGAAGAAAGAACAAAGGCTTTTCTCAGTAAAATTTTATGAAGGCAACCAGAAAACTCCCATGTCAAGAAGGTGACGCTCCATGACTCCGATGAAAGAACAGATACAGTCAGTTCCTATTCCCCTCGAAGTGCTCAATGAGATCTCCAGGCGCAAGGATGAATTCACGCCACGTCAGCGGATATTTGCCGAATATGTCCTGCAGAACCCTGAGAGCCTTGCCTTTCTATCGATTACCGATCTGGCGAAAGAGGCCAGGGTGTCTCAGGCCACTATTATCCGCTTCTGTAATGCCCTCGGCTATGATGGCTATGCGCAACTGGCGCGCGAAGCACAGCAGGCCATTCAAGTCGAGCTGGGGACAGTTGGCCGTTTCCGACTGGTCCGAGAGATGCGCCGGGAGTCAAATGGGAACCCGCCCAGATCCAGTTTCGAGCGGGTAGTTGTTCAGGAGATAGAGAATCTCACCTTTCTGGCCAAGAGCATCAAGATCGCAGATTTTTACCACTGTCTGGACATGATGGCCGAGGCGGACCGCATCTGCGTCATTGGTTGTTTGAGCTCTACCAGCCTGGCTGTGTTTTTCGGATACACGCTTTCCAAACTCAAGCCAGAGGTAGATGTGATTCACGGCCATGGGGTCATGTCATCGGCGATCTGTCAGCGCCTTTCTGAAAAATCACTGGTTTTTCTCATTGCATTTCCAAGATATCCGCGAGAAACCGTGGAACTGGGGGAACTGGCTGCCAGCAGGGGAGCGCGGATTGTTGCCATTACCAACAGCCATATTTCTCCAATAGTACCTCTGGCTGATCTGGTTTTTTTCCTGCCGGTGGGCATTCCTTCGTTTGTAGACGCATATGCTTCACCAATAGTCTTTATCAGCGGTCTATTGACAGAGTTCAGCGAGCGCATACCCGAACAGGCGCAACTTACACTGGGTAAATACGACGAATACGCCGCCCAGATGGACCTCTTCCAATACATGGATGGAAAAAGGGGACCGAAGAACAGACGCTAGACATGGGCAAATTCCTGCTCAGACAACAGCAGCATGCCCGGGAGCCCACGCTTGCCATCTCAGGCTCTCTCTGTGATGAGCTCTCCAAGCAAGGAATGAACAGCAATGGATATCTGGAACCTGAAAGGTGGACATCTGAAAATACTGACATCGGCTGAAGTAGCGGAGATCCATCAGCGGGCCCTGGATGTGCTGCAACAGGTAGGCTGCTTCTTCGATAACGAGCAAGCCCTCCATATCTTTGCCAAACACGGCGCTGTCGTTGATCAGAGCAGCCGCATTGTCAAGATACCGAGAAACATGGTGGAGCAGGCTTTGCGGCTGTGTCCATCTTCCATGTTGCTTGCTGCCCGAGATCCCAAGCGAGACATTCATGCTGAAGGTTGCCGTGTCTACTTTGGGACTGGCACCTTTCCAGTCAACGTCCGGGATCTGGAATCAGGCAGGATGCGCAGGGGCTGCCTCAAGGACTGTGAGGACTTTGCCAGGCTGGTAGATGCCCTCGAGTTCGTACACTTTTTCAAGATCATGATTTCGCCCGCAGACGTCAATCAACGATTGATTGAACTCTATGCTGTCCAGGCTGCTTACAACAATACAACCAAACAGGTGAGTTCCACTCAGTTTTCGATAGAAACAGCAATGGATCAGTATCGTATGGGTGTTGCCGTGGCAGGAGGTGAAGAGGCCTTCAAGCAACGGCCCATGATCATCCTCAATTTCCTGGCGGTAAGTCCACTTTCCTATGACTACAAGACTGCAGGGGGCATCATCGGCGCTGCCAGTAAGGGATATCCCTTGATCATAGGTTCTGACCCCCAGGGGGGTACCACTGGGCCTGCACCACTGGCTGGACAACTGGTGTTGAACACTGCCGAAAGCCTTGCCGGGATTGCTCTGGCGCAATTGGTGCATCCCACTGTGCCAGTCATGTGGGGAAACATAGGTTCCATCTGCAACATGCGGACCGGCGTCATTGCCACCGGTGCTGTAGAACTGGGACTGCTCAATGCCGGTTTCAACCAGATGGCCAAGTTCTATGGCCTGCCCACCTACAGCACAGGCGGCATGTCCGACTCCAAGGTCTCTGACGCCCAGGCTGGCGTAGAAAAGGCTTTGCAGGCACTGACCGTGGCC
>JAFDGZ010000078.1:13032-13375 GCA_019309045.1 Deltaproteobacteria bacterium
TATGTGATCGACAATGAGATGCTGGGCATGGTGGCCAGGGTGCTGGAGGGGGTGCGGGTCACTCCGGAGACTCTCAGTTTCGAGCAGATCAAGGAGGTGGGGCCGCGGGGCAATTACATGGGACTGCGCCATACTCTGGATCACATTCACACGGAGCACTATCTGCCCCGGCTTTTTGATCGGCACACCTATGATGCCTGGGCGGCCAGAGGGGGCGAGGACATCAGGGAGGTGGCCAGGGAGAAGGCGAGGGAAATTCTGGCCACGCACCAGGTGGAGCCGCTGCCCAGGGAAGTGCAGGAAGAGCTGCAGGCGATTATCAACAGTGCTGAAGAAACATATG
>JAFDGZ010000079.1 GCA_019309045.1 Deltaproteobacteria bacterium
CGCCGCTGGTGTGCAGAATTGCTCCGCGATCTCCCGGACGGAGTGGACCCCTGTGGAGAAAATGGAGAAATGCACACCATTGTCGTGGATGGACCGATGTTTCAGAAGCGCCTGGAGGTGCAGGTTGGCCAGGTGGTGCAGCGAAACGGCTTCGCCTACGCTGATATCATTCCCATAAGATGACGCTTTTGTCAAAACATCGGCAGCAGGCTGGACGAACAAGCCACCTACTCGAGTCACGCCGTTTATTGGGAGGTAAATTATTGCTCTATCTTATAGAGCGCTCGACAGATCGCGCCGCCCGGACTGTTAGACACGGCGTGTCTTCCTACGTGTCCCAGCCACACTGCTTGCTTGAAGCACAGGGGTTGATCGTCGAGTCCGCCGGGATACAGGGAGATTGCCATCTATACCTTGAGAATAGACGGAAGTCCCAGCAAGGGAAGCAATACAGAACTGCTGTGGACTCCTCTTAATCTGGCAGGTTCGCTGTTTCCAGTCCCGGAGGTGTCCACTGGTCAACTAGACATCAGCTGCCATAAATGATGAAATATGGCAGGCAATGCAAGAAGCCCTGGAGAGGCGAAGGCTAGAGTTCATTTTTGAAGCAAAGCTATTATCCCAGAGAGCCAACTATTGCGGGCGTTTCCAAAATAATAGCAGGAGGAGTCATGCGGTCGCCAATCAGCTACAAGCAAATTTTTCATGCCACCAGCAATGGCATCGTGGTGACTGATGCGACAGGCACCATCATTTACTTCAACAAGCAGGCGGAAAGAATCCTGGATCTCCAGGCAGCAAAACATATTGGCCTTTACATCTGTGATGTCCTGCCGCTTACTGGCCAGCAGGTCATAGAATGCCTGCAAACAGGAAAGCCGAAGCTTGGACATCACATTATCGGCAAGAAAGTCAATCTGGTGTTGAACATTACTTTGATCGAACAGCGAAAAGTCATACTCGGTACGGTTTGCAGTTTTCAAGAAATGCAAGAGTTCGAGAACGCTGCCAGAAAGCTCGAATCTTACAAGCAACTCAATAGGCAGCTCGAAACCATCTTCAAGACTTCCTTCGACGGCATCTGGGTGTGCAATGGGGAGGGAAAAGTTATCAATATCAACGAAGCTTCCGAAAGATTGAACGGCATCAGGGCCGAAGAAGTAGTAGGCAAGAACATTGCCGATCTGGTTGCAGAAGATCTTTTTGATCGATCTGTTACCCTGGAAGTGCTCGACACCAAGCGGCAAGTCAGCCTCATGCAGTATGTGCCTCGTACCGGCCGCTACCTCTTGGCCACCGGAACCCCGGCATTCGATGAAAAAGGCAACATCTACCTGGTTGTGGTCAATGAACGTGACATGACAGACCTGAACGCCATTCGGGAGGAACTCGAGGAGAGCTACATGGTCAACCAGAAGATCAAGGCAGAACTGGCCGAGCTGAGTATATTAGAACTGCGGGGCCAGGAGATCATAGCCGAGAGCAAGCAGATGCGTCAGGTTCTGAGAGTCGCCCTGAAGCTCGCCCAGATCCGCGCTTCCAATATTTTGCTGCTGGGAGAATCTGGAACCGGCAAAGGATTGCTTGCTAAGTTCATTCATCAACACAGCGAGCGTAAGTCCAGTCCTTTTATCCAGATCAACTGCGCTGCCTTGCCGGAAACTCTGCTCGAGGCTGAGCTTTTCGGGTACGAATATGGCGCCTTTACGGGCGCACGCAAGCAGGGCAAAGCCGGTCTGTTCGAACTGGCCCACAAGGGAACGTTGTTTCTTGACGAGATCGGTGATTTGCCCCTGCCCCTGCAAGCAAAGTTGTTGAAATGTTTGGATGATCATGAAATTATGCGGCTCGGTGGACTAAAAGCTCTAGAAATAGATTGCCTGGTAATTGCGGCAACCAATCAGGATCTGGAGCAGCAAGTCAAGCGTAAACGATTCCGCCAGGATCTATATTATCGCCTGAATACTTTCAGCATAAAAATTCCTCCCCTGAGAGAGCGGCCAGACGATGTTTTTGGACTGGCCCACCATTTTCTTGCCAAATACAACAAATTATATGGCATGAGGAAGCGCTTTCGAGCCAAGGCCATGGAAATGTTTCAACAATATCCCTTTCCAGGAAACGTGCGGGAGCTGAAAAATCTGATCAAGAGAGCGGTTGTCATGAGTGAAAGTGCTGTCCTGGATGACTTCCTGGTAGCGAGCATGAAACCGCTGCATCCAGCTGACAAACCTGGAGGATTGCAGCCACAACCCTCACGACCGCTGGTAGAAGAACTGTCGCGGCTGGAGCGGGAAATTCTGCGAAACACCATGAGTCATTGTAAAACAACGCGTGAACTGGCAGCGCACCTGGGAATCAGCCAGCCCACCATCGTTCGTAAGATGAAAAAACACGGACTCGCCTTTTCATGAGATTCATTAATGAATCGCCGTATCTCTATCTAGTTGTTTTTGAAGAAATGTTTATGCAATTGCGTTTTGATTCATAATTGCATCAACCAGATTGCCATAAATAGCAGCATGATATGTCATGAGTTGATTCACAATTGCATCAAAGAACCGTTTTGCTTTCCGGCAATCACCCTGCATAAAAGTATTTTAGTAATATATTCCACATGTTACAATATGGCCCGTATTTTGCTCCTCCGTCCTCCCAGTATACCATCCTGAGACTATCAACCGTGATCGATCAACTGAGCAAACGAGGAGAGACAAATGGGCCAGCACTTGACAAACGAACGCCTAGGGGAATTGCGCTCTCAGGTGATCGCCAAAGGGTATGCCAGTGCAAATCCCTGCTACATCGACAGGGCCGAAGGGGCTCTGGTTTATGATGTGGAGGGAAGGCAGTATATCGATTTTGCCACTGGCATCGCGGTTATGAATGTGGGCCATTCTCACCCGAAGGTTGTTGCTGCCATAAAAGACCAGGCAGAAAAATTTACCCACACCTGCTTTATGGTTCTCCCTTACGAACCGGCCGTAAGACTGGCGGAGAAACTGAATTCGGCTGTGCCAGGCGATACTCCCAAAGCCACTCTCTTCGTCAATAGCGGTGCGGAAGCGGTAGAAAATGCAGTAAAAATCGCCCGCTACATTACCAAGAGGCAGGCTGTCATCGCCTTCGAAAACGCTTTCCACGGCCGTACCGTGCTTGGCATGAGTCTCACCAGCAAAGTCAAACCTTACAAGTTTGGCTTTGGACCGCTGGTACCAGAAGTGTACCGCATGCCCTTCGCCTATTGCTACCGCTGCCCCTTTCGGCTGGAATATCCGCAATGCAACGTGATCTGTGCTGATTATCTGGAGGAATTTTTCCTCTCTCACGTGGCTCCCGAATCCACTGCTGCCCTCATATTTGAACCCATCACCGGCGAGGGAGGTTTCATTGTTCCTCCTCCTGAATACTTTCCCAAATTGCAAAAAATTTGTAACCAGTATGGCATTCATTTCATTGCCGATGAAATTCAGACCGGCATGGGACGCACCGGCGCCATGTTTGCCATGGAACACTGGAACATAGAAGCGGACATCACCATCGTGGCCAAGAGCCTGGCTGCCGGCCTGCCATTGAGTGCTGTGGTCGGCAAGAAGGAAATCATGGACGCAGTGCACCCGGGCGGCCTCGGCGGCACTTATGGAGGAAATCCCCTGGCATGCCGTGCAGCACTGGCCGTCTGGGAAATCTTTGAAAGTGAGGACCTGCTGGAGAAAGGCCGTCAACTCGGCCGTAGAGTCCGTCAGAGGCTCGAGCAATTTCAGGATCGATTCGAAGTGGTGGGGGACGTCCGCGGCATCGGTCCAATGCTTGCTCTCGAACTCGTCAAAGACCGCCAGTCCAAGAAACCCGCAGCAGATGAAGCAAGAGCTGTTAGCAGGTTCTGCTTCGAAAAAGGCCTGATCATCCTGACCTGCGGCAATTACGGCAATGTCATCCGTCTTCTCATGCCGCTCAATATCGAAGATGAACTTGTGGAGAAAGGATTGACAATCCTCGAGGAAGGACTCCATTCACTGACGAAATGATTCCCTTTCTAGAAATGGAAACAGAGGTGCGTTTGTTACCTGGTAGTTTCTGGCAGATTAAAGAAGACCTGGACCCCTGCCGCAGTTATGTGGTCCTCGAGAAGAAAGTCGGCAGCGGCAAAATCGCTGATTTTACCGAGGTTGTCCAGGCTCTGGAAGAGACGGCAGGGACAGTTCTCGAAACCAAGCTTCACCGGGATGCTGTCAACTCCAAGACTTTCCTGGTAGTGGAGATTAATTCGGAGGCAGCGCCCCAGGTGAAGCGAACTCTGTTGCACTGCAAGCTTCCCCCGGACATTGTGCTATATTTTTACGGTGATACCTATAAGAAAGATGCTGAAGCCTGATAGCAAACGGTTCGAGTTTGCCGACCTCGAGCATTGCCGAGAGGTCAGTATTTGGCTTGGGGTAATCTTGTATCACAAAAAAAGGAGGAGACCATGAGAATTACCAGGAACAGAACTACGGTTTTGAAATGCTCTCTGGCTGTGTTGCTAGCGGGCGCCCTCATCTTTGCCTTTGGAGAATCCCTGCAAGCTAAGGAAAAAGTAGTAAGAATTGGCAACATCATTCCCCTTTCCGGCCCTTCTGCCTCGGTTGGTGAGCAGGGCAAGAATGCCCGGGAAATGGCGGTTGAAGAGATCAATGCCGCAGGAGGAATCAAGTCTCTCGGGGGGGCCAAGTTGCAGATGCTCTATGCCGATTCTGAGTCAAAGCCCGAGAAGGGCGTTGCTGAAGCAGAGCGCCTGATCAACACGGAAAAGGTTCACGTGCTTACCGGTTGCTGGAACTCGGCCGTGACCTATCCGGTCACCGCGGTTGCGGAACGGTACGGCATTCCCTTTATTGTGCCGGTATCGGTTGCCGACAAGATCACCGAGCAGGGTTTCAAGAACGTTTTCCGCATTGCCGCCAAGAGCAGCTGGTGGAGCCGCGACCAGTTTGCCTTCCTCAAGGACATACAGAATGAATTCGGTACAAGAGTCAAACGCCTTGCATTCGTCTATGAAAACGGCGATTGGGGAAAAAGCATTGCCGAGCAGTGGAAGAAACTGGCCAATAAGGGCGGCTATGAAGTCGTCTTGGACGAACCCTATCCCTCTACCGCCACCGATCTCAGTCCTGTGGTCCAGAAGATCAGAAGATCGAGACCTGACGTCTTGATGCTGGTATCAAATGCTGCCGACGCCATTTTGCTTACCAACACGCTGGCGGAATACAAGGTAGACTTGAAGGCCATAATCGCCAGCGGCGGTGGTCATGCTGATCCCTCCTTCATCAAGGCCACTGGCGACAACTCCAGATACCTTTTCGACATCGTCGAATGGGAAACAGATGTCAATAAACCCGGCGCCAAGGAGGCCAATGCAAAGTACAAGGCAAAATACGGCTACAATCTGACGGGGGAGGCGGTAGACGCCTATCTAGCCATGTATGTTTTGAAGGACGCCCTGGAAAGGGCCGGATCACTCGATCCTGCAAAGATTCGCCAGGCACTTGCAACCACCAAGCTCACCAGCGGCCCCGGTATGATTGTCGGCTATGATGCAGTGGAATTTGACAGTACTGGCCAGAACAAACACGCCTCACTTGTCATGGTACAGATCAATGATATCGGCAACGGCTTGGAGCGCATTACCGTCTGGCCCAAGAATGCCCGGCGCGCCGGCTACAAACCGGTCTTTCCTATGCCCAAGAAATAGCAGCTGCCAACGGAGCCCGCGCCCTGTTGCCCGGCGCGGGCAGGTCCACTATAGCCCGCTCATCGGCTTCTCAGGGGCGCTGCCTCGCTGGTGCGCCCCGGGGCAGCCATGCCTGTCTTGCATGCTGAGAGTTCGACATGATTTTCATTCTGGAAGACACTATCAACGGCATTCTTATGGGTTCCATCTATGGCCTCACTGCCCTGGGATTGACCATCATATTTGGAGTCCTGAAGGTCATCAATTTCGCCCATGGCTCGCTGCTCATGGTAAGCATGTACGTGGCCTACTGGGCAGTGGCGCTGAGCGGCTTGCACCCATATCTGACACTGATCGTGGTGGTCCCGGCCATGTTCTTATTCGGCTACTATTTACAGGACATCGTCATCAAACCCATTTTCAAGGCCGAAAAAGACGTCCGTGAACCCATCACGGTAATCATCGTAACCACCGGCGTCTGGTACGTACTGGACAACCTCACCCTTCTGATATTCGGACCGCAGTACCGGAACCTGCAGCATAATCCTCTGAGAGGAAAAATGCTGGAAATCGGCCAGATGCTCATCTCCGTTCCCAAACTCTGGGGTTTTGCAGCAACCATCATCACGGCTTTGCTGTTGTACCTGTTTTTCCAGAAAACCCGTCTGGGCCGCGCCATTCGTGCCACTAGCCTCGATCGACAGGCGGCCAGCCTGATGGGAATCAATCAGTACAAGGTGTACAACATTGCCTTTGGTATCGGTACGGCAACAGCCGGCATTGCCGCCGTAACTCTGATCCCATTCTACAATGTCTTTCCTTCCGTGGGGGTCCTTTTTGATATCAAAGGCTTCATAATCGTTGTGCTGGGAGGCCTCGGGAGCATTGGCGGAGCTATTCTGGGCGGCATCATTATCGGACTCATCGAATCTCTTGGCCCGCAGTTCATGACAGCGACCTGGACAGAGGCCATCGTTTATGGCCTGTTTCTTATCTTTTTGTTTGTCAAGCCATCAGGGCTCTTTGGCGTAAAATACGACTGGTAAGCAGAACTGTCTTCCGAACTGGATATCTAATGACCCGTGACAGGATCAATATAGTTGTTGTTCTGGGCTTCACTATCATTGTCTTTGCCTTGCCGCTTGTCGTTCGGAGCGCCACCTACCTGCATATCCTTATCTTGCTCTACCTGTATGCTTATCTCACCACCAGTTGGAACCTCGTTGGTGGCTTTGCCGGAGTGCTCCCTCTCGGGCATGCGGTGTTCGTCGGCATCGGGGCCTACACCTCCACTATCCTATCGCTGCAATACGGCATCAGTCCTTGGCTGGGGATGATCGTCGGCGGTTTACTGGCCTCCATAGCAGGAGTTCTTATCGGTCTGCCCACCTTCAAAATGCGCGGCGCCTATTTCGCTCTGGCAACTATTGCTTTTTCCGAAGGGATCCGGGTGATGGTCGAAAACATCGACAAGCTGGGCCCGTTCATCTTGAACGGCCCTCGCGGTCTGCAGATCCCGCCTCTCAACATGGGCTTGAAACAATTCATGTTCGCCAGCAAAGAGCCTTACTATTACATCATCCTGGTTATGCTGATCACTGTCCTCGCCTTCACATATTTCATCTCCCAGTCCAAACTGGGCTACTACCTGAATGCCGGCGGCGAAGAACCAGAGGCAGCCATGGCGCTGGGGGTCAACGTGGCCCGGGCTAAACTGATTGCCATGGCTATGAGCTCTTTTCTTACGGCCCTGGCAGGAACCTTTTACGCCCAGTTCACCCTGTACATTCATCCCAAGAGCGTCATTTCATTGGATCTTTCTTTTGAAATTGCCTTCATTGCCTTGATTGGCGGACGGGGCTCAATTCTGGGGCCGGTGCTGGGAGCTCTGCTCCTGAGACCTGTGAGCGACTTCTCTCGCATTTATTTTGGCGACAAACTCCCTGGATTGCATCTGATCATATTTGGTGTGGTGCTTATTCTCGTCATGATCTTCCAGCCGCGCGGACTCCAGGAGCCGCTCGGCCGATTTTACAACCGTGTGGTAGATCGCATTATCGGGCAGAAAGCCCAGGAACTTGAGGCATGAAAATCCTGGAAATAAATAATATTACAAAAGATTTCGGCGGACTGCGGGCGCTGGACAATTTCAGCCTGTCTATAGAGCAGGGCCAGATCTTCGGACTGATCGGCCCGAATGGTGCGGGAAAATCAACGGCATTCAACTGCATAGCAGGCGTCTACCCGCCAACACATGGCGAAATCCTTTTTGACGGCGCCAGAATCACGGGCGAAAAGCCCTGGAACCTGTGCAAGAAAGGGCTCGCGAGAACCTTCCAGCTGGTCAAACCTTTTTCATCCAAGAGTGTGCTCTACAATGTAATGGTGGGAAGCTTTGCCAGGACCCGCAAGAAGGCCGAGGCCGAGGAAAAGGCCTTGCAGGTGCTCGAACACCTGCGCTTTACTGAAAAGAAAGACCTGAGAGCGGGCAACCTCACCATAGCTGATCGCAAACGACTGGAGATTGCCCGAGCTTTGGGCACAGAGCCCAAGCTCCTGCTGCTGGACGAAGTCATGGCAGGGCTGCGTCCGGCTGAGGTGGATGAAATGGTGCAGATCATCAAAGGACTGCGCGCCAAGGGGATCACGATATTCGTCATCGAGCACATCATGCGAGCCATTATGGCCCTTTCGGACAGGGTGGCCGTCCTGCATTTCGGCAAGAAAATCGCTGAAGGCACGCCGCGGGAAGTGGCTTCAGATGAAAATGTAATCAAAGCCTATCTTGGAGACGAGTATGTCATTTCTGGAGGTTGACCATATCGATGTGTTCTACGAAGACGTCCAGGTCATTTTTGACCTCTCGCTCCATGTAAAAGAAGGCGAAATTGTCAGCATCATCGGCGGCAATGGCGCTGGTAAATCTACTTTGTTGAACACCATCTCCGGCTTGATTACTCCAGCCAGAGGGGCCATCCATTTTCAGGGCAAGCCCATCCAGCAGTCAGCCCCAGATGAGATCGTCGAACTGGGGATTATCCAGGTACCGGAAGGCAGACGCCTTTTCTCTCTCATGTCAGTGAGAGACAATCTCATTGTCGGTGCCTACAACCCGCGGGCCGACAAGGTCAAAGAACAGACTCTGGAAGCGGTTTATGAATTGTTCCCCCGCCTCAAAGAGAGGGAGCGGCAAATGGCCATGACGCTTTCCGGTGGCGAGCAGCAGATGGTTGCTATCGGTCGGAGTCTCATGGCCAAACCTAAACTCCTCATGCTGGACGAACCATCCCTGGGACTGGCTCCGATTCTCATCAAAATGATCTTCGCCACTGTTCGGCAAATAGCCAACCAGGGAACCACTGTGCTTCTTGTCGAACAAGATGTGAAGAACTCTCTCAGCCTGAGCGACCGCGCCTATGTCCTGGAGCATGGGCGGATAGTAATGGAGGGTCCGGCGCTGCAACTACTGGAAGACCCTCATATCAAGTCTGCCTATCTCGGGATCTGATATCCGAATATTGCGAATCAGTGCCAGGTGCCATAAAGAAGACGGCTTTATTTGCAAGGAGAGCCTCCATGAAAGGGTTTCACGGCAAATTGCTCGTTGTCGATATGACCGAGCAAACCTTTGAGGTCCTTCAGCTGGACAACGATCTTCTCTCTAGAGGCCTGGGCGGCAAAGGCCTGGCAGTTCAACTTCTCTTGCAGCACAATCCACCGGCAGTGGATCCATTTGCTCCAGAAAATCGCTTGATCTTGGCTACAGGACCGTTGACAGGCAGTCCCATCTGGGGAAGTTGCCGCCACGGAATATATAGCAAATCGCCGCAGACAGGCTTCTTTTCCGAATCCTATGCGGGCGGCACAGTGGCAGAGTACATGAACGGCAGTGGATTTGATGCTATCATGATCCACGGCGCCGCACCTGAGCCTCGCTGGCTTGAAATCAATGAAGAGGGAGTACTGTTCCATTCAGCCCACATGCTCTGGGGACAGGATACTATGTCAACAGAGGATTCTGTCAAAGCATGGATACTCAGGAACCGGCCCGAAGCCGGAAAATGTGGTGTTATCTGCATCGGGCCAGCTGGTGAAAAGCTCGTCACCTTTGCAGTGGTGGAGAACGACTACTGGAGGAGCGCCGGACGCACTGGACCCGGGGCAGTCATGGGTTCGAAAAAACTCAAAGCTATCGCCTTCTGGGGGAAACAGAGGCGAAGTTTTGCGGACAGCTCCTTGTTGAAAAATCTGGCAAAATCAACAGCGCAGACCAGCAGAGAAAATCCCGGGGTAAAAGCCTACAAGAGCATGGGCACGCCTATGCTGGTGGACATCATGAACGAGACAGGAGGCTTTCCGACCCGCTACTGGCACAAAGGTCGGGCAGAGCATCGAGAACAAATCAATGCTACCGCCCTCCACAGCCGCTGCAAAGTGGAACCACATGCCTGTCGCAAGTGCTTTATGGCATGCGGCCGGCTCACCACTATCAAGGAGGGGCGCCACGCCGGCCTGAAGATAGAAGGTCCTGAATACGAAACGATTTACTCCTTCGGAGGCCTGTGCGAGGTAGACAGTATAGAGGAAATCGCCTACCTGAATGACATCTGTGACCGTCTCGGTCTGGACACTATAACCGCCGGCAACCTCGTTGCCTTCACCATCGAGGCCAAGCGTCAAGGAAGGCTCGACTACTCCATCGACTATGGTGATGTTGACGGCATGGCGCAACTCATTCGAAAAATAGCCGCCCGGGAAGGAATCGGAGATTTACTGGCGCGCGGCATCAGAGCAGCAGCCGAAGAATGGCATATGGACGAGCAGGCTATTCACGTCAAGGGATTGGAGCCAGCCGGCTATGATCCGCGGGTTCTGAAGGGTATGGGGCTGGCATACGGCACTGCCGATCGGGGAGCCTGCCATCTGCGCGCTACTTTTTATAAACCGGAACTGAGCGGCATGGTAGATCCGGAACAGATCGAGGGCAAAGCAGAAATCTTTGCGGAATGGGAAGACCGTCTGACGATTTTCGACACGCTCATATTGTGCCGCTTCTACAGGGATCTCTACCAGTGGGAGGAGCTGGCTGCCATGATCAGAGGGGCAACCGGGATAGATTGGCACAAAGAAAGTATGCGCCATGTAGCCTCTGAGATCAAAGACAACATACGCCGCTTCAATGTGCGGGAAGGACTCGTACCGGAAGACGACCACCTCCCTCCCCGCTTTCACGAAGAACCACTCCCGGAAACAGAGCAGCTCATCACCAGAGAGCAAATGAGGCAAATGCTCAGAGAATACTATCGAACCCGCGGCTGGGACGAACAGGGAAGGCCCCCGGAGAACTGAGCCGGGCAGAAGTAGACAATTTTGCCCTGTGCAAAATTCTGTAAACAACACCTTCGATCCTTGAGGAGATTTGCTTTTCCTGCTTGCAACCGACGTAAATTCTACTGCAGTTGACTGCAGTCTCATGTGCCGTCAGGCTGTCAATAAAGGCGGTTTGCGGGAGCGCCGACCTATCAAGAAAATGTGGCTACTTGCTGCATCTGCCTGCAACATCTATAATAAGCCTTGACATTGAGTGTAATTCTGAAAATTTGCCGGCAAGCAGTTTATGCTGCATGCTCTCTATTTTGTGGAGAAAATTTGCCATGAATCCCAAGACCTCACTGGTTGTGTTTCTTGCAGTATTTTTCCTTGCCTTCGGGACAACTTTGCACCTCTCCGTTGCAGATGACGATGATCACGGAGAAACAAGCTGGCTCCACAGGATACTGGACTTGGATGATGACGATGATGACCACCAGGACGAACACCGAAAAAGGAAACGGCAGAGGCATCGCGATGACGAGCATCACCACAGTTTTATCAAGCCAGTGAGTAATTCAGTTTACAAGGAACAGTGCGGCGCTTGCCACTTTGCCTATCAACCCGAGCTGCTGCCGGCAGCTTCCTGGAACAAAATTCTGGCTAATCTCGAGGACCACTTCGGAGAATCCATTGAACTGGAGAACGATTCGCAAAAAATTATCATAGACTATCTCGTAGCAAACAGTGCGGAACACAGCTCTGCAAAGCGGGCCGTCAAGATTATGAGAAGTCTGGGGAGCCAGGTTCCCAGGAGAATTACAGACATTCCCTACATCAGAGAATAACACGACGAAATTCCGCCAAACGTTTTTAAACGCAAAACCATCGGCTCATTATCGAACTGCATCGCCTGTCACCAGACAGCCGAAAATGGGATTTATGAAGATGACAATGTGAAAATTCCCAGGTGAGCCCCTCCAAGCAACATGGAGCCCCATGGCCTGCATACATCAGGGCATGGACTTTCTCTGCAACCATTGCCTGGTGCACAAATCAAGGCAAGATTCAATGGCAATGCTCTCATTGAGTAGTGAATTGATTGCCAGGGCGAACTCATTCCCCGGGATCACGGCCGGCATTTCCTCTCTGGATGACGTTTTGACAACTCCATCGCATAAATTGCTCCAGAGGGAAGCGCCCAATTCCAGGTTACTGGACAGTGAGGCAAGTGTGCCTGTATGGCCTCCTGATGCGAAAACAGTTCTGGTTCTGGGTTTGCATCACCCGCAAGACAATCCTCGACTGGACTGGTGGCTTGCCGGCAACAGCATGGGCAACCGGCAGCTGATGAAAGTATGTGAATCATTGAAACAGTGGCTCGAAAGCAAACACGGACTCAGCGCGCTTCACCTGCCTTATTATGTCGAACATGGAGGACTCTTCCTAAAAGATGCAGCAGTCAAAGCCGGACTCGGCATTATCGGCAAAAACAACCTGCTGCTCAATCCCCAATGGGGTCCTCGTATTCGCTTGCGTGCTCTGCTCATTGAGGCTGAGCTCGAAGCCACAGCACCCGCAACAGAGTTCACGCCGTGCGAGACCTGCAACACCACATGCCAGTCGGTCTGTCCGAAAAATGCTTTTTCTACCGGCAATTATCAAAGGAGCCGCTGTATGGAACAGATGGCTGCTGACAGGGCGCACAGTATGATCAGCAGTGAAGCCAGCGCAGGCAACCTTGCCGGGCCAATCGTCAAGTTCTGCCGCGCCTGTGAATTTGCCTGTCCGGTGGGAGTTTGAGCAGGAACCAACCACATGGGGCTCAACCATGTCACCCCGGCTTAGAGCAGCCACCACGCACCCTCAGCTGGATCCATGTGTGACTTCCGTCAGAATTAATCGTTACAGGAGGAAATCAATATGAATCTATTCCAGCTGGAAACTCCTGCCCTCATTCTGGACAGGGGAAAAATTGAGAAAAACATCTCATCTCTGCACAAACAGCTGGAGGCGCTCCAGGTAAATCTGCGGCCCCACGGAAAAACGGCAAAAAACATTGACATCCTCAGAAGTGCTCTGGCTGGGCAAGCAGGCGGCATCACTGTGTCAACCATCAAAGAAGCTGAATACTATTTCGAACACGGCATTGTTGACATTACCTATGCGGTAGGCATTGCCCCAGTGAAGCTCGAGCGGCTTGTCAAGCTCATAAAAAAGGGCGCCGAGATCAGCCTCCTTGTGGACTCCATTGAGCAGGTTGGATTTGTAGCAGCCAGGGCGCAGGCCCACAGCCTCAGCATACCGGTCCTCATTGAAATCGACTGTGATGGTCAGCGTTCAGGTGTATCTCCTGATGATCCCCTGCTGCTGGAGATCGGTCGTCTGTTGCACAGTGAAAATGGTGTTGTACTCAAGGGGGTTCTAACCCATGCCGGCGGCTCATATCAGTGC
>JAFDGZ010000080.1 GCA_019309045.1 Deltaproteobacteria bacterium
GGCTCTTTCGAGGGTCCGGAGCGCCTCGAGGCGATTCGCAACAGCCTACAGCAATACCAGCCGTTTTGCAAACCTGAACCGGCAAAGGAAGCTGATCTGCTTCTGGTTCACGAAGAGAGGTTGGTGGCCAAGGTGAAACGCAGGAAAGCTCTGTATGAGGTCATCTTGTTGGCAGTGGGCGGGGCCATCCTCAGCGCCAGGCTGGCCATGAGAGGAGAGCCTGCATTCGGCCTGATTCGACCTCCCGGCCATCATGCGGACAGCCGGGCTTCGTGGGGCTTTTGCTATGTGAACAACATGGCAATTGCCATAAAGAAGATCCTGACGGAGAATAATCTCAACTGGGTGGTTGTCTTCGATCTCGATCATCACGTGGGCGACGGCACCCAGCGCATTTTTCTGCCCAGTCGGCAGGTAACGGTGATCAATATAATAGCCCTAAACCGGCAAGACTACCTGGCGCAGACCAGCAACAAGCTGCAGCTCATCCGCAGAGCCGACCTCCTGGCAATATCTATGGGCTTCGACACCTACGAACACGATATCGGCGGGCTGCTTTGCACTGAAGACTACGCTCACATTGGCTCCTGGTTCAGGCGGGCTGCTGAACGGCTCTGCCAGGGGCGCCGCTTTGCTCTGCTGGAAGGCGGTTATTATCTGCCGGACCTGGGCAAAAACGTCCTCGCTTTTTGTGAAGGGTTCGGCTAAGCAGCACGGCAATGCGGCAGCTGCGGCAGATGGAGTCCCTCTGGCCACAGAGTCCCTGCCTTAGGGGCCACTTTACCACGTTTGACTTGCTGGAGGCGGAGCTGCTCTTCTACGGATTGCTCGAGCTGCCTCCCCCAGGCAGCCCGAGATGCTGTTGCTCACTGTTGTTATAGCTGTTTGGCCAGGGCCTCTTGCAATTCGGAACCGGCAAGCTCCTTCAACCTGGCGTGTGCTGCCGCCAAGCGGGCAACCGGCACCCGCGGCGGCGAACAGGAGACGTAATTCATTCCCACCTGGTGGCAGAATTCGATGGAGCGCGGATTGCCGCCGTGCTCGCCACAAATACCGATTTCTATGTCAGGCCGCGTCTTGCGGGCCCATTCAATGGTAATGCTGATAAGACGCCCTACTCCTTTCACATCGAGAATCTCAAAGGGGTTGTCCTGGAGAATCAGACGTTCGTTGTACAGGGGCAGGAACTTGTTTTCGGCATCTTCCCGGGAGAAGGAAAAGGTTCCCTGAGTAAGATCATTGGTGCCAAAGGAAAAGAACTCGGCTACTTCAGCCAGCCGTCCCGCCCGCATGCAGGCCCGCACCACCTCGATCATGGTGCCGAAGCGGAATTTGACCTTTAACTTGTGGGTTCTCTCCACCCGTTTGTAAATTCTTGTCACCCGCTGGTGAACCCAGCGCAGCTCCTGGGCAGTGCACACCTGGGGCACCATGATTTCGGGATGGACGTCTACACCGTCAGCAATACACTCGGCTGCAGCTTCGAGGATTGCCTGGATCTGCATGTCGTAGATTTCTGGATTGGAAATGCCCAGTCTCACGCCTCGGTGACCCAACATAGGGTTCACCTCGGTGAGACTGCGGACCTTGCTCAAAGTTTCTTCCTTGCGTTTGAGCAGTTCAGTATCGATGCCCTTTTCACGGATCTCTGCCAGATCCTTGAGAACCGTGTCCATTGCCGGCAGATACTGGGAGAGTTTATGGTCAAGCATCTTCATGGTTTCAGGAAGTTCCTGGATGCTGCTCATGAACATGCTGAATTCCCGCAGTCTTTTGATGTCTACCATCAGTTCTTCCACGGTGGGCAAGAACTCATGCAGGGGTGGATCCAACAAGCGGATGATGACCGGCAGGCCGTTCATCTCTTTGAAGATGGCTTTGAAATCCTCTTTTTGCATAGGCACGAGCTGATCGATGGCCTTCTGCCGCTCTTTGTGATTGTCAGCCAGGATCATCTCCTGGAAGATAGGTAGTCTGTCCTGGGCATTAAACATCCGCTCTGTGCGGCAAAGGCCGATGCCCTCGGCACCCAACTGTCTTGCTTTAGCTGCGGCTTCAGGGGTGTCTGCATTGGCCCAGACCCCGAGCGTGCGGATTTCGTCTGCCCACTCCAGAATGGCAAGCAGATCTTCGGTCATCTCGGGCTCGATGGTGGGGACTTCACCCGCATAGACGCTGCCTGTGCTGCCATCTATGGTGATGACGTCTCCTTCGCCAAAAGTGGCCCCTCCCATGGTGAGTTTCTTGTTGCCGTAGTCGATGTGGATATTTTCAGCCCCAGAGACACACGGCTTGCCCATGCCCCTGGCCACTACCGCAGCATGAGAGGTCTTGCCGCCCCGCGAGGTGAGAATACCAACGGAGGCAAAAAAGCCATGAATATCATCGGGCTTGGTTTCCTCACGCACCAGGATCACCCGCCTGCCTTGCTTTTCCATGTCCACTGCGTCGTCGGCACTGAAGGCTATCTGGCCGGAGGCCGCTCCTGGGGAGGCCGCAATACCGTCGGCCAGAGACTCCGGCACTTTTTTCGGATCCAGCCGCGGGTGCAGTAACTGTTCGAGGGCTTCGGGAGCAATGCGCATTACCGCTTCCTGCTCAGTGATCAGGCCCTCGTTCACCATGTCGTTGGAAGTCTTTACCAGGGCCTGGGCATTCATCTTGCCGTTTCTGGTCTGCAGCATGTAGAGTTTGCCTTTCTCGATAGTGAATTCGAAGTCCTGCACCTCGCGGTAGTGGTTCTCCAGTACCTGCCGAATCCGCAGCAGTTCCCGGTAAACTTCTGGCATGTCTTTGCGCAGCTCCTTGATGGGTTTCGGAGTGCGGATGCCGGCCACCACATCTTCTCCCTGGGCATTGATCAAGTATTCGCCGTAGAGACGATTTTCTCCGGTTCCAGGATCTCGAGTGAAGCCCACGCCGGTGGCGCAATCATCGCCCATGTTGCCGAAGACCATGGTGCAAACGCTCACTGCCGTGCCGTAAGCCATCTCTTTGGTGATATTGAACTGCCGGCGGTAGTCAACGGCCCGCTTGATGTTCCAGGAGCGAAAAACCGCTTCAACCGCCATCTGGAGCTGGACCAGGGGATCCTGGGGAAAAGGCTTCCTGGTCTGCCGTTTTATGATTCTCTTGTATTCGTCAACAATGGACTTCCACGATTCTGCTGTGAGTTCGGTGTCCAGCTTGACCTTCTTTCGCTTTTTTTCCGCTTCCAGAACGTCGTCAAAGAGTTTCTCCTCCACGTCCAGGGCAATCTTGCCAAAGAGTGACAGCAGCCGCCGATAGGCGTCGTAGACGAAGCGTTCGTCTTTGGTAAGCTTGAGGAGGCCCGCTGCTGTCTGGTCATTGAGACCAAGATTGAGTATGGTATCCATCATTCCTGGCATGGAGAGGGCTGCGCCTGAACGGACGGATACCAGCAATGGGTTGGCAGGATTGCCAAAGCCTTTGCCTGTTTTCTTTTCCAATTCGGTCATGTGGGAGTTAATCTGTTCCATGAGACCTCTGGGAACTTTGTTTCCACCCTCCAGGTATTCCACACAAGCTTCGGTGCTTATGACGAACCCCGGTGGGACTGGCAGGCCGATTTGCGTCATTTCACATAGATTTGCCCCTTTGCCGCCAAGGAGCATCTTGTTCTTGCCGTCACCTTTCTGAAAAGAGAATACATATGTCTTTTTCGCCATGGGTCTTCCTCCTCTTCACCCGGCTTTATTGTTTGCCGTGCCTCGGCACCCGACTCTGCATCAGGGGTTCAATGCCGGCATGGTTTATGAACTCGAGTTGCGCCTGCTGTTCTCCCGGAGTCATGGCCTTTCTGGGCTAGCCCAAGCATGCACGGGCCACGGGATGCAGTGTCGAGAGGCAGTCGCCTTTTCCATCTGTCGTCTTGCTGCAACCGTGTTTGCAACTGTGACCCGCATTTAAACAGAGTTGTCCGCAACAATCAAGCCAACATTTTTACTACATGCTGCTGCTTCTTCGGCAATGATGGTTTTCGGGTCGTCAAAAGCGAACAAATTCTCTACAATGGGATGGCATACAGCGGTGAATCCACGGAGCACGTTTCTATCAAGAGAAGGAGCAGGAACCATGATTCGGTTGCGACGATCCATACTCTCGGTACCGGGAAGCAGCGAAAAAATGATCAGCAAGGCGCTGGCACTTGCTGCTGACGAGATCATGCTCGACCTCGAAGACGGGGTGGCGGTAGGGGAGAAAGAGAGTGCTCGAGAGAAGATTGTTCGCGCCTTTGTCGAAAATGACTGGCAAGGACGCACCAGAGCCTTCCGCATCAATGGGCTCAACACTCCCTTTGCTTATAGAGACATCATTGATGTTGTGGAGAGGGCCGGCAACCACCTTGATCTGATTGTTGTACCCAAAGTGGAATGTGAAGCCGACATCAGATTTGTCGAGCTGCTGCTCGATCAAATTGAGATGAGGCATGGTATTTCCTCTGCCATTGGCATCGAGGCATCCATTGAAACAGCTCGGGGTATGCTGAATATCGAGGAGATCGCTTTTTCCAGTCCGCGGCTGGAATCGCTGGTGTTCGGCATAGCTGACTACAGCGCCTCGCTCAACATGCCGAGCCGCGGCATAAGCGGACACGGAGATGCTGAAGAAGCTTATCCTGGACATCGCTACCATTTTCCCATGAGCCGTCTGGTGATGACGGCCAAGGCTGCGGGTCTGGCAGCCATAGACGCACCGTATGGAGACTTTCGAGACCAGGAGGGCCTGGAAAACTCCTGCCGGATGGCAGCCTCCCTGGGATTTGACGGCAAATGGGCCATTCATCCTGCCCAACTGGCAACTATCAATCGAACTTTTACTCCAAGCGCCGAGGATATCAGCCGGGCCCAGCGAATCCTGCAGGCATACAAGGAGGCAGAGGTGCGGGGCGAAGGTGCCACCTCCCTGGATGGCAAAATGGTTGATGGCGCCTCCATCCGCTTGGCCAGGATCATCCACGAGCAGGCGCGGCGCTTGGGACTGCTGGAGGCAGATGCCGACCACTAGCTTCACTAGAAATTATGTACATACCCCTGTACACTTGATATATAGTTTAGCATTATAGGGGAAATTGACCTGAGGCCTTCAGCTTTTCATTGATATCTCCTGAGAGTTCTGCTAAGAGTTACACGTTTTTCAATATTTGAGTCACCCGGGCAAACGACTATAAAGTGAAGGAGGCGAAGAGATGAAGAGAAGTTGGTTGTGGATTTCCCTGGCGGTGTGTTTCCTCATCGGCGCATTAGGACTGAACCCTGCGCTTGCAGCAGAGAAGACCTATGTGAACGGCATAGATGCGAATTTCCCACCTTTTGCCTACGTGGATAAGACGGGCAAAGCCAATGGCTTTGACGTGGAAGCTCTCGACTGGATCGCCAGGGAGATGGGCTTCAAGGTGAAACACATGCCGATTGACTGGGATGCGATCATCCCCAGCCTGAAGGCCAAAAAGATTGATATGATTGCCTCCGGGATGAGCGTCACAGCGGAGCGCAAAAAGCAGGTAAGCTTCACTATTCCCTACTGGCGAATCGTCCAGGTGCTGGTGGCCAAAAGGGATTCAAAGCTCACCGTGGTCGAGGCCCTCTCCCATGGGAACAAGATTGGCGTCCAGCGAGGAACCTCAGAAGCCAAGTGGATGAAAGAGAACCTGGTAGACAAGGGGAAGAACTTCGAACTCGTCTATTATGATTCAGCGCCGCTGGCAATCGAGGATCTGTTGATTGGCCGCATCGTGGCTGCTGCCATGGATGATGCACCGGCCAAGGATGCAGTCAAGAAAAAGCCAGTAAAAATCATCGGCACTTTTGGTATGCCGGATGAAGAGTTTGCCTATGCTGTTCGCAAGGAGGACACGCAACTTCTCAACACCCTGAATCAAGGTCTGCAGAAGCTCATGGCCTCCCCGGAATGGCAGAAGCTGAAAGAAAAGTACGACCTGTAAACCATGGGAAGAGCAAAATGAAGCGGCATGGCCGGCCCTGGACAGGGCCCGGCCACGCCTCCTGACCCCAGACCCAGGAAATTTGGCGGCGGCCGCCCCAATCAACCCCGAGACGCCGCAGGTCAAGGTTCAATAAAGGGCCCCACCCAGCTTTCTTGCGACCTTACAAGGCAAAAACAGGCAAGGTTCGCCATGTTGCGGTCCCGGCATGCCCTGGACCCCGCCCGAATATTCGATAATTCCTGCCGCGGCATGGATTCATGAGATGTTCGGGCTGCCTTCCCCACTGATTTGTGGCCGAGGTAGTAAAGTGCCGGCATTCCTCACAGCCATAATCGACGCCCTGCCCTATATTCTGCAGGGATCCCTGGTTACTATCGTGGTGGTCCTGGGTGCCCTGGCGCTGGGTCTCCTTCTGGGTGTGCCGCTTGCCGTGGGCCAGGTCTACGGCGGTCAGCTCCTGCGGAGAACCATCCAGGTCTATGTCTGGTTTTTCCGGGGAGTGCCGCTTCTGGTGCTGCTGTTTCTTTTCTATTTTGGCCTTTTTTCCCTCTTGCAGATCAACCTCTCTGCCTTTTCTGTGGCCATTATCGTCCTGGGGCTCATCAGTTCCGCTTACCAGTCGCAGATATTTCGCGGTGCCATTCTTTCCCTCTCCGAAGGGCAGCTCAAGGCAGCCAGGGCTCTCGGCATGAGTGAGACCAAGGCCGTTGTCTTCATTATTCTACCCCAGGCCTTGCGGCTGGCCATTCCCGGCTGGTCAAATGAATATTCCATTATCTTGAAGGACTCGGCCGTAACCTATGCCCTGGGTGTTGCCGAAATCATGGCGCGCACTCACTTTGTGGCAACTCGAACTTATCAGCACCTGCCCCTTTACATCACAGCCGGTCTCATTTATCTGCTCCTGACGTACATCGGTGTCAAGGCCTTGCTCATGCTGGAAGAAAAAGTGCGCATTCCCGGATTCTCTCATCAGGGACATTGAAATATGAGCAGACAGGTTCCCATCCTGCGGGCGGAAAATATTGCCAAACAATACGGCGGCAAGGAAATCCTCAAAGGGGTGTCCCTGTCCCTGCTGCGGGGTGAGGTGAAAGTGCTGATCGGGCCTTCGGGAGCAGGAAAGAGCACCTTTCTGCAGTGTCTGAACTTTCTGGTTACCCCTGAGCGGGGAGAGGTGTGGCTGGAAGGAAAAAAAATCAACTATGCAAAGAAAAAAGAGCTCTACAGCTATCGCCAGCAGGTTGGCATGATTTTCCAGGATTTCAACCTGTTCGATCACCTGAGCGCCCTGGAAAATGTCCAGATCGCCCTGGTGCGGGTGAAGGGCATGTCGAAAAAGGAAGCAAAGGAGCGGGCCTTGCAGGAGCTGGGGAAGGTAGGCCTTCTAGAGCACGCCTTCAAATATCCTGCCCAGCTTTCCGGTGGCCAGAAGCAGAGGGTCTCCATAGCCAGAGCACTGGCCATGGACCCCAAAATTATGCTGCTGGATGAGCCGACCTCCGCCCTCGACCCTGAACTCATCGGCGAAGTAATGGCTGTCATCCGCGATCTGGTGGAAGGGGGCATGACTATGATCATGGCCACCCATCAGGTCAGTTTTGCTGCTACTCTGGCAGATGAAATGATGTTCATGGAAGACGGCCTTATCATCGAATCTGGCCCGCCGGCAAAATTGCTCTCCAATGCAGACTGCGACAGAACCAGGAGCTTTTGTGCCAAGATTACCGAACTCTATGGTGAGTCCAGCTAGAAGATGACGGAGCTGCTCTACATCCAACAGGAGATGCTGCCAGCCCTGCTGAGGGGGCTGTGGGTGAGCGTGAAGCTCATTGTGCCGTCGGCCTTCGGTGGACTCCTCCTGGGAGTTCTGGTGGCCTGCCTGCGGGTATACGGCAATAGTTTCGTCAGGACTGTAGCGCGCACCTATGTGGTTCTCTTTCGGGGGATTCCCCTGCTGGTGCAGCTGTTCATCTGGTATTTCGGTCTGCCCCATCTGGGGGTATACCTGTCACCCTATGCCGCTTCAGTGGTGGGCTTTACCATGTGCAGCGGCGCCTATCATTCTGAATATATCCGCGGCGCGCTGCTGTCCATCAGAAGCGGCCAGATGCACGCTGCCCAGGCTCTTGGCTTCTCTACCAGGCAAACGGTGTGGTCCATCATCTTGCCCCAGGCGATCCGCCGCGCCCTGCCCGGCTGCGGCAACGAGATTATCTACCTGATCAAGTATTCTTCTCTGGCCTACATGGTCACCTGCATCGAACTGACCGGGGAAGGCAAAATCCTGGCCTCGCACTCCTTCAAGTATACGGAGGTTTTCCTGGTGGTAGGCATCTTCTATCTCTTCATGGTTTCGATAGCCGGGCGAATTCTGGCCCAGGTGGAAGACAGTCTGAGTGTGCCGGGCTTTGAGAGGCACAGACTCTGACGACTGTGCTGCAAGATATTGTGGGCGCCGGCGACAGAAAAAAGTGCAAGAGACCTGGAGCACACGTCTGTTCTCGGCTGCCGTCGTTTTTGAGTTGGCATTATTGCTGCCACCGACATTAGAAGGAAAACGGTTGCATGTATCCCGAAGCATTTCCTGCCAGCAAGCAGTATCAGCCGCTCAATGAGTCCATTGTTGACCAGATTCGGCAGGCAGTGGGAGAGGACGCCCTTATCAGTGACCCGGAACGCATGCAGCCTTTCGGGCAGGATGCCTCAGAGCTCTCTGCCGCCCCTGAATTGGTAGTTGAAGTGACTGAGGCGGCCCAGATTCAGGCCCTGCTTCGTCTGGCCAATCAGCACCATTTCCCGGTGACTCCTCGAGGGCTGGGCACCGGGCTCGCTGGAGGGGCTGTGCCGGTATACGGCGGGGTGGTGCTGTCACTGGCCCGCATGAACCGCATACTGAAAGTGGACGAAAGGAATTTTCTTGCCCTGGTGGAGCCGGGTGTGATTACCCTTGATCTGCAAAGAGCTGCCCTGGAAAAGGGTCTTTTTTATCCCCCTGACCCTGCCAGCCTCGACACCTGTTCCATTGGCGGCAACGCCGCCACCAACGCCGGAGGACCCTCCTGCGTCAAATACGGCAGCACTCGCGATTACGTGCTGGGACTCGAAGCTGTGCTGCCTAACGGCGCCCTCATTCGAGCTGGAGTTCTCACCAGGAAAGGGGTGGTGGGCTACGATCTGGCGCACCTGCTGGTGGGCTCTGAAGGAACTCTGGCGGTGATTACCAAGCTGTTCCTGAAACTGATTCCCCGGCCGCCGGCGGTGACCACCCTGGTTGCCATGTTTGTGGACCTGGTTGCAGCCATGCGCGCTGTGCGCGCCATCCTGCTGGGAGGGCATGTGCCCTGCGCCCTGGAGTTCCTCGATTGCCACTGTTTGCGGCTGGTGGGCGACCTGCTGCCGTTTGCCGGCGCCAGAGAAGCCGGTGCTTTCCTGCTGCTGGAAGTTGACGGGGCAGCGGATGTTATCCAGCGGCAGGTCGAGGCAGTGGGTGCCATTTGTCTCGAAAACGAGGCTGTCGAGGTCCTTCTTGCACCGGATGCGGAAAAGCGGGCCAGAATGTGGCAGGTGCGCAAACAGGTTTCTCTTCGCATCGAAGAGCAAGCTGTGATCTACATCCCTGAAGACGTGGTGCTGCCGCTGGCCCTGATTGCCGATTTTGTGGATAAACTCGCAGACCTGGAGCAGCGGTACCAGATGACTATCTATGCCTTTGGACATGCTGGCGACGGCAACATCCACCTCAATATAGTGTCGACAAATCTGGAGGACAGGCAGCGTGTGGAAGAGGGGATCGAAGAGATACTGGGACTCGTGCTCAGAATGGGCGGCACTATCTCCGGCGAGCACGGCATCGGCATAGCCAAGAAACGTTTTCTTCCTTTGGAGCTCTCTGAGGAGAGCATTCAGTTGCAGAGGGCGATCAAAAGAGTTTTCGACCCCAATTACATTTTGAATCCAGGAAAAGTCTTTCACTCGCTTGAAGGCATGGACAGGTGCTGCCCAGTATGAGATTGCCAATAAAGAGGGGTGGCTGTCAACGGATGCAGCAGCAAAGGAGTACAAAATGAGCCCAGGAAGGTCGGCACTGGTGGCTGCTGGCAAGAGATTTCGTACGGAAGGGATCAGCCGCCGAGTAAGACAAATAACCGTGTCTGCTATCAAGGAAATGCCGCTTCTGGCCGAGAAGGTAGGCGGTTGCGTCTCACTCGGTCAGGGGATTCCGTCTTTTGCCACACCGCCACACATTGTGGAGGCAGTCTGCCGCTTTCTGAGGGACTCTGCAACGAGCGGCAAATACACCCTGGGGCCGGGACTGCCGGAGCTGAGAGAGGCCATAGCTGGTGAAATTCTGACGAGGCACGGCGTGGCCTTCGACCCTGACAGGGAGATATGCATTACGGCCGGGGCTATGGAGGGCTTGCTGGCGGCGATCCTGACCGTGGTGGAGCGTGGTGATGAGGTCATTTTGCCCTCACCCAACTATGCCTCCCACATTGAACAGGTTCTCATGGCCGAGGGCGAGGTTGTCTTCGCTCCCCTGGCAGAAGATGGCTGGCGGCTCGACCTGGAGCGGCTGCAGCAGGCCATGTCGTCGCGCACCAGGGCAATGATATTGTGCAATCCCCACAACCCTACAGGAGCTCATTTCCCGGAAGAGGATGTCAGATCACTGGCAGAACTATTGCTGGAGCGGCAAATCATTGTTATCTGCGATGAGACCTACGATTTTCTCACCTACGATGGCGCCGACCATTTCAGTCTGCTCTCTATCCCCGAGTTGAAGGACCAGGTCATCGCCACCTTCAGCTTCTCGAAGAAGTATGCCATGACCGGCTGGCGGGTGGGCGCCGTAGTCACCTCTGAGGGGCTTCTGGACCAGATCATGAAGGTGCATGATGCAGCAGTGATCTGTGCACCCACACCATCTCAGTATGCCGCCCTGGCCGCCCTAGAGGGACCCCAGGATTGTGTCGCTTTCTTCCGCCAGCAACTGCAGCAAAGGCGCGACCTCATTTGCCGCCGCCTCGACGAGCTCCAGCACTGGTTTTCCTACGTCAAGCCTCAGGGCGCTTACTATTTGATGGTGCGCTACCTGGATCAGCAAGTCGATTCCATGTCATATGCGCTGGAGCTATTGCGTGAAGCTCGAGTCATAACCATCCCTGGCGGTGCGTTTGGTCCCACAGGAGAAGGACACCTTCGTCTCTCCTTCGGGGGCACGGAAGAAGAGCTGCACCAGGCCATGGACCGCATCCAGAGCTGGCTCGAAAAGAGATAGCAGCAGGCGGCTGCTGGGCTGTTCATCAAGAAAATGATATCTGCCCCCTCTGTTGACATTTTCCCGGATGCTGTGCTATGAGTCATGACTGACTGAGCGCTCGCTCGGAAGAACAGCAGTCGGCAACTGACGGAGTGCTATTGAGGAGCATTCAGAGACCTCGTTATTGGTTGAACCGCGGCCGGAGCTTTGCCGCCTGCAGATTTGGGCAAGGAAAGATCCTCATGGAGAGCAATTCTCGCACCAGTGACGTCCCCACCCAGGTCAAGGATCAGCAGTTGGTGGCCCGCCGCCGCCGGCAGATTGTCGACGCCGCTGTGCAGCTCTTTGTGGCCAAGGGATTCCATCGCACTACCACCCGCGAAATTGCCAGGGCAGCAGGCATGTCAATCGGTTCTCTCTACGAGTATGTCTCCAGCAAAGGCGATGTGCTCTACCTGGTATGTGACGCCATTCATGCTGAGGCCGAGTCCCACATTCGCCGCGCCCTGGAAAACACCGAGGGCGGCAGGCAGGCGCTGGTGGAAATGATTCGCCAGTATTTCCTGGTATGCCACCAGATGAGCGATCACATCCTTCTCGTCTACCAGGAGACGCAGTCGCTGCCAGCAAGATGGCGCAAGCGGGTGCTGGAAAACGAGGTGAGATTTACCGGCCTCTTCAGGGAGGTGCTCAGCCGTTTGATTGACGCTGGAGAACTGCCGCCCATAGATGAGCGCAGCCTTGATCTGCTGGCCCATACCATAACGGTCCTCGGGCATATGTGGACTTTTCGTCGTTGGTATCTCATGCGCCACTACACCATCGAGGACTATGCTGCCACGCAGACGGCTCTCATTTTCGGAGAACTACTGGGTCAACAGGAGGAGAGGAGCCCACAATGACCACCATATACAAGCCGCGCCATGCGGTGCGTATCGTTACCGCCACTTCACTTTTCGACGGCCATGACGCCGCCATCAACATCATGCGCCGCCTCCTGCAGGCTGCCGGCGTGGAGGTTATCCACCTGGGTCACAACCGTTCAGTGCGAGAGATTGTAGAGGCAGCCATTCAAGAGGACGTTCAGGGCATTGCGGTGTCCTCCTATCAGGGAGGCCATCTGGAATTTTTCCAGTACATGGTCGACCTTCTCAAAGAGAAGGGAGCGGCCCACATTCGGGTCTTTGGCGGCGGCGGCGGCGTCATCGTGCCCGATGAGATTCGGCAGCTGCAAGACTACGGTGTGGAAAGAATCTACTCTCCAGAGGATGGCGCCACCCAGGGCTTGCAGGGCATCATCAACGATCTGGTGCAGAGGTGTGACTTTTCCACGGCAGATTTGGGAGTTCCCGCCGAGCTGCAGAGCCTCGAGCCGGGGCAAAAGCAGCTCATTGCCCGGCTCATCACGGTGGTGGAAGTGGCCACGGCCGGCAGCGACGGGCATCTGGCCGCCCTGCGCCAGCAGATTCAACAACTGCTGCCAGCCAGAAAATCTCCGGTGGTGGGCATTACCGGCACGGGAGGATCCGGCAAATCCTCGCTCACCGATGAGTTGATACTGCGCTTTCTCCACGATTTCAAAGAGAAGACT
>JAFDGZ010000081.1 GCA_019309045.1 Deltaproteobacteria bacterium
GCAGGAATTTCGCAGCATTACTCCTCACCGCCTTCCAGAAACTCTTCTTCTCATACCAGTCTATGGCATCCAGGGCATAGCTCTCGAGCAATTTCTTGAACACCCCGGCGAAAGTCGCGGACTTGCCGAAGCTGTCCAATCCCACCACCCTGCCATTTATATAAAAATCCCCTCCAACCTGCATCTCCACCAACCGAAAATGCTTCAGGTACTCTGAAAGAGACGATTGCTCCTTGTCGTAGATCTCAGTCATGGCCATGGTGGGCGATTCAGCCGCCATTCTGGCAGCCTTGTTGGCTATCTCGTGCCACAGGGCGCCCTGGTCCGCCTGGAAACCCCTGGAGGCACGTACTGAAACACTTACCTGCTCAGCCTTCATGGCCCGCAGATTACAGCACATAATCCTCTGGCGGCTGGAAAACCGGCGACTCTCATACTCCCATCTCCCCTGCTCCACACAGCTTACAGGGATCACCGTGGTGGAGTTCCCCCTGAGCAGCATGGTGGTGTTGACGATCCTGTTCTGCTTGGCTCCTACCAGTTCCTCGCCGTCGACAATCAGCACCATTCTGGGGGATTTATTCACCACCTTGAGTTCAGGCACCGAGCCTGACTCGTTTTTCTCCATCACCTCAAGCAGGTCTGCCGCCAGGGCCTCATCCAGAGTAATGTAGTCCAGAGCCGCAGCATAGCCCGACAGCAAAGGAAACACCGCCAGGTTGCGGTAAGACTGTTTGCGGCCAATCTTGGCCTCAGCCAAATAGGTTTGCAGAATTGTTTGCATAGTCACACCCCTTTCTTTTGGGCCTGCCTTTTACTGTTTACTGCCTACTCTTTTACCAGGGGGGTGTGACAGATAAGGTCAATCGGGAAGGAATTTCTCAGGCCAGTCCCAGTTTTTTAGCCACATCTTCAAAATCCGGCGTCTCCACATAGAGCTTCTCGAGCTCTGTACGCGCACGTCGCTGCTGGCCCAGGTCCTCGTAGACCAGGGCCCGTTCGTATCTGAGCGCCCGCAGCAGTTCCTCGCTTCTGTCCTTTTTCCGGCGCAGAGCGGTTGTCAGGGTCTCCCCGGGGGCGATCTTGATCCTTCTCCAGAAACGAAATGCCGTAGCTATACTCTTTTCTCTGTTGTCAGCAACAACATGCTGCCTGGCGATTGCCCTCAGCCTGCTTCTTGATCCTGAAGCAAGCCAACTTTTTCAGACTTTGTTCATCATAAATCAGCTAGCTGTCTTGATCCAATCGCCAATCCCCGTCTCCAGGCAACACCGCCAGATGAAACAGCACGAGGCAAGGTAACGGGCAACGAGGTTTGCTGTCACGCCGAAGGCCTTTTTTGATTTTTGCGGCCTACTTGTTATTAGCCAGACGTCTATTGACAAACACTCTGAGAACCTTGCGGGCAAAACGTCTGCTTTCAGCCGGAATCAGCAGCCCACGGCGAAGAATCTCTGGGCCACAATTATAGCTGATCAGCGCCTTCCACGGGTCTCTGAACTCTTTGAGCAGCGCCAGAATGTAGCGGATGCCGCCGTCAATGTTTTCTCCTGGGGACCAGGGGTTTTCCACCCCCAGTTCAGCTGCTGTTTCAGGCATCAGTTGCATCAGGCCCATGGCGCCAGCCCTCGAAAGAGCATGTGTGTCATAGTTGGACTCACACTTGATGATCGCATGAACAAAATCCGCATTGATCCCATAGAGCCTGGCTTTTGCTGAAATAATGGCACCCAGCCTCTGTCTGCCAACCCATCTGTGCGCCTCTGACAGGCGTTTTCGCAAATAGTGCTCGCAGACATTGAGTCGGCGACACAAGCTGTCGCGCTCATTCTTCAATTGAGCAAGAGTTGTCTGTTCTTCTAGAGTGAGCGGGCGGTGTGCAGTGAGCCTAACAAGCCTTGTTTCCAGAGCAAAGAGCCTGGTGATATAGGCCGCATGCAGTGCCTCGTTCACAGACGATTCTGCTGCTGCTGTGGAAGAAAATAAGCTGACAAACAGGGTTCCTGCCAACAGCAGAACTCTGTATTCAGGTTTCATAGCCACGCCTCTGCCGAAGATCGTCTAGATTGAAACGAATGCGCAATGGAATACGGTGCCGTGTCCTGTGAATACCCTTCACCACAACCAGCCACAGGCCATGGGAATCCCTCTCATATCTCGCCTGCAGGGAGATGAAATCCCTGACATCATAGCCTGCCTGTGTCAACGCCTTTTCCATACCCGCAATCAGAGCGGCATCAATCTGCAAAGGCAAGAGCAGAATCATCTGATAGTCGCTCTTGCCGAACATGACGTTGGCAAGTTCAATGTATTGCTCGGCAGCCAATTCTCTCGAAATAACACGCGACCTCGGACTTAGTCCATTCAGGTACCTGATCGGGCTCAGGAACAGTGTGTGAAAATCCACCTCCCCCACAAGTTTCTTTTTCCTGCGGTCACGTATAAAAAACCTGGCGCCCAAACTCTGCAATGACTTGACGTAGTTGGCAAAGCCCAGGTTGATTCGATAATTGGCGGTGATTGCCGGAAAGGAGTTCAGGTGCTCCCCTTTTTCACCAACGAGGGCCATGCCCCGTCGGATCAAGGAGCTGTCGAGACGATAGACTCTCGCAATGATCCTTGGCCTCCTTTTGCTGACAGCTGACTTTGTAATAGTATCCGGGCTTCTTTCCAGGGATACTTTGACCGTCAGTTCCTTTGCTGGCGGGTTGGCTCTGGATTCTTTTTCTAATGCCGGCGGCACCGGCACTGGCGCATCTGCAGGGTGACGCTGCTCGCCCCATAAAAACCCCAGAGATAGCCCCACACACCATGCCAGGACCAGAAGGAATCTATTCATTCGTCTGTTCATCAGCAACACCCGAGGCAATGATCTTCAGTGCTTCCATGTGACGGGCATAGATCTCCCTCAGGACTTCAATGGACATCGCATCCTCTGCTACTGCAGGGTTGCCTCTTGCCCCTGATGATGGCTTCTCGGTCAGTGATGTCAGGACATCTTCCATCTTCACTTCAGACTCTGGGGACTGCTGGCGCAGACTTTGTTGAATAGCCTCTACAGGGCTCTTGCCAGCTGTTCTTACTTCCACATCTTGTTGTTCACCTGTCTCTTTTTCTGGCATACTTGCTGGCTGTTGCGGCTGCATTGAGGCGGGCTGGAACACCTGCTCGGGCTCCGGCAATTCTTCTTCTTTTGCGAACATTATAGCACCCAGGAGCTCAGGGACTTTTTCTAGCTTGCAGACGACATTCTGCCAGACTCTAGATGCTTGTGTGCTTACCTTACTGGCCATTGTGGGATTGGTGACAAGATACACGCCGGCCAGAACCAGAATGACCATCAACCAGAATCGCAATGTCTTTTTTATCATGACATATCTCCTGAAACGAACGATGTTTCACCTCTTTTTGCTCTTATAGCTGAAGCTAACGTTTTCCACCCCCGAGTTCTGGCACAGAGCAATGACCTCCAGCACCAGACCGTGGGGAATGTTCTTGTCCACCCTCAAGATGACTTTGTCTGGGGAAAGGGCTTTCAACTTCTCCCGCAGTTCTGCGAATTTGCTCTTTTGCTCATTGATAAAGTAGGCCACATCATCTGCTCTGCGGCCTCGAGATTTCATGCTAATGGTCAAAGCTTCGGGGTGCGCCGCCTTCGCACTACCCTTTTCTGTTATGGCGGCAAGATCCATCTGCGGCAGAGTTTTCTCCGGCGATTCATTGAAGTAAGCTGCAAGCATCTGGTTGTAGAGCAAAAAAATCCCCATAAGCAGGCAAAAGACGTCAAAGAAGGGCGTGGGAAGTCTCATATCTACATCTCACTATCTCTGGGGCAGACGAATTGCAGCAAAAAGGCCGCCATGGCAAGTATCACCCCCCAGATAGAAGAGCATAGAGCCTGGGCAACCAGCCCACTCATTTGCTTGATTGCCACCTCCACCCCTTTGGACATGGTGAGGCTGTCCATAGCTCTAGATAGAGAAATCATAGTCCCGGTAACGCCGAGCATGGGGCCGAGTTCCTGCACCAGACGAAGTTGGTCCTGAGCGTTCGAGCGGAGCACCCTAAGATCCAGATGGTGGAGTAATATGAACACAGCCAATCCTGTAATATGCAGGCTCAAGGGAAACAGTCCGACAGAAACAATGCCAATTCTTTGATAGATGGTCTGCACCACTCCTGACAGCACCTCCCACGCCTCTGGTGCCAAGCCGCTTTCAAAGAAAATGCGATAAGAAATGAAACCGAGCAGCAAAGCCGCTATTGTCTGCAAGAGTCTCAGCCCCAAGTTTGCAAACCAATTGGAACCATTGGCGAGTCTACTTCGCGGCATGCCGTCCTCCTGAGAGTGGGGCTAACACGAAAAATTTCTTGCCGGCAAAGAAATCACCCGGATCGATCATGATTCCATTTTGCCTCAGAATAACGAGAAGCAAAGAAACAGGAATCTGCCGGGCATCGAACTCGGGATCACTGGCAAGAAGCCTCGCATCGGGACTGATAATGGAGAGTTTGATCTCTCTGTCCAGAAATCTCAGGATCTCTTCTTGTAACAGGGGCTCTGGAGCACCAGAGAGCCACATCTTTACCACCTGCACACTCGCTGCATCCCGCTCGGCCTGCCAGCTGCTGCTGAGATCCGGAAAATTTCCTGCCCAGGTTAGACCTGGCAATAACATGAAAATTGTAATAATCAAGAATTCCTTCCTCATTACCTTTTCCCCCTGTTCCACCTATACTCAGCCTTGCGGATGCGATCCAGAACCTGCTTGTTCTGGAACGAAGGAGTAGCGCTACCACCTGCACCTGCTACTTTTCCACTGCTGAAGGTCTCCATCCGTATCTGCCGACTGATATCCTGTCGTTTCTTGAGAGCACTCTTGATGGCTCGAGGCTTGTTGAAGAATCGACCGTTGCTGAGCGGCCCCTCCCCGAGGCGCTGTAAAACCAGACGCGCCATCACCAACTCAGAGTTTATCCGCAGCTCCCTTCGCTCCTGCTCCAATAGTCTGCCGATATTTACCAGCTGAAGGAAGGCGTTTTCCAGATCGGTCTGGACTTCCGCCAGCTGTTGACTGGAATTCTGGGCCCGGGAAACCGCGGGTGTAAGCGTAATGTAGCTGCTTACCAGAAGCGCCTTCAGGCCGGCAATTTTCTCTTTGACTGCCCTGGTCGCCCCTTCCTTGAGTCCATCGAGGATGCAAATTGCGTGGGTCATAAAATTGCCCATCTTTTGCCGATATCGGTTGAAAGCAGCCACATCACCGAAAACACCAGCACCGCTGGCAACCTCCTCTTTGAGCCGTTCAATCTTTGGTATCAGACCCTGCAGTGTACCCAGGTAGACTTGCACTTCCTTGCTCTCCTGGGCATTAAGCTTGGCCATTGTGACCTGCAGGTTTGCAGCAAGAAGCTGCCGCCTGCTGGAGATGGTTTCCATCTTGAACTTCTGGAAATCCCTGTCTAAAGCCTGCAGCAATGATTTTCGGCTCTTTGAAAGAACTTCACCCTGCTTCTCCATGGCGGTCATCTCGTTGTCAATGGCATTCATGATTTCTCGAATGACCTCGCCTGACCGTTCAATAGAGCGAGCAGGCTCTGGCAAGAATGTGAGCGAAAACACCAGGCATAGTGTTAATAGAAACCCTTTCATGGCATCCTCCTGGGAACCTCAAAAAGTGTTCTTACCGTTAGAGGCACAGATGGGTTGAGGCTGACCACTCTTCCTTTGAGCTTGTCTGATATGGCCAGCAACACAGAGAAGTGATCGGAGAGGTCGGCCCGTTGGAAGCGGTCAAGCTCGTCGCGGATATTGGCGATTGCCCTGTGGAATTGCTCCTCTTCGCCAGCTTTGAGCCAGCACATGGCAGCCGCACCCAGGCAGGAAAGCCTGAAACTGCTGGCAGGGGCACCTTTTTCCTGCAGATCTGCAGCCTCATGAAAGAAAGTTGCAGCCTCAGCGAATTTCCGCTTCTTCTCAAGCTTCAGGGCAAAGATCGTCAGAGACCTTGCACTCGTTTCATTTCCCACCACAAAGTCATCTACTTCAGTTAGATCACTGGGAAAGGAAATTTCAACGTATGCCCTGCTTTCGATATGCTCAGTGGAGCGGTTTTTTGTTGGCACCGAGGCACAGGCGGCAAGTGAAAAGATTAAAACGCCAAACAGAAGTTTATATGTCATGTCGCGCCTCCTCACCTGTGGTTCTTTTACCATATGGTCAAAGCTGGACTCCGACATATTTGTCCACCGAGATCTTCGTTCAGAGCCTCGCCACGGGTCATATAATTGAAATCTACCGGACTCTCTGAGAATAAAGACAAAGGGGCCAGGTTGCGGCAGAACCGTCTCGGATCTGTCTTGGTCTGATTCATGTATGTCTGTATGACGGTTTGCACGGCAGCCACACCCTTTCACACTGTTTTGCATCCACCATATCAGCAGGGTGTGACAGATGAGGTCAAAAGGTGGGATATTTTTTGCGGCAGGAATGACGGGAAATTGAAGAAAATTTTAAATAGCAGGATGACCCACTGGACAACTGGAACCCAGAGCCAGCAGCTACCTGTGGCGGAGAGTGCAGGTCAGGAGCAGGATGCGCGACAGCGGTAAAGAATTCGTGACTGGAGACTTCAACCAGCGTTCACTATCGCCAAAATAGACTCACAAATACTTCAAGTTCCTGCTGTCGCCACTACCCTCACCTTGCTTGCAGCACCGCCTTTTCTCATATCAAAAACATGGTCTCAGGGCGAACCTGAGACCACTCCCAAAAGTTTATCTTAAAATATCAGATAATTGCCCTGGTCAGCACAGCAATCCACCTCGGCAGCTCAGCAAGAAGAATTTTATAATCTTATGCCCGTGCCCCTCTCTCCAAGATTTCAACCCCACAACGTTTTGCGACTCTAGCCAGCTGATCGTCTCGAGTCGCCAGGGGTAAGCCCTCTCGCATCGCTAGTTCAAGATAGGCAGCATCATAAGACGAAAGTTTGTGCTCTCGTGCCAGCAAGTGGATGGACCCCGTAGCCCTCTCAGCCGTGCTAACATCGATGGCTACTGGCAGCGACTGCAGCAGTTCGACGAGGCGCATAGCCTGAGCTTTATTGATCCGTTTTCTTCTCTCTGCCACCAGCAAAACATTGACTACTTCCAATGGCCATATTGAAGGAACCAGAGCCTCCGTCTTTGAGAGCTGGTCGAGAACCACATCCGAATAATAGTCTGATTCATCGGCAAAGCACCATGACATTGTCACCGAACAGTCCAGCACAAATCTCATCAATATCTCCGCCCTTCCTCAATCATTTCCTTGATTGACAATCCTTTCAAAGTGAGATTCTGCCTCAGAGACCTGAGCTCACTTATGACCGCATTTATGTCCGCCTTCTTGCTCGCCGGAACAGGAACCAGCTCTGCCACGGGTATACCGTGCTTTGTGATGGTAATGCGTTCTCCCCTTGAGACCCTCTCGAGAAGCCTGGGTAGATGGGTCTTGGCTTCATAAGCGCCAACTGTACTCATGACAGCTCTCCATTTAGACTAGTTTTAAACTAGTCTAAAATACAACCACTGGCCGGTCAACCAGAAAATGAGAAGTGCTGAATTACGGGTGGAGCCGCCAAGCACCCTCCCAGCAAAAAGAGAAAGTTATGCAATGCACCTTGAATGTCCGCCATAGTCACGCCGTGGTGTGACAAGGACGGGATGCCCTGCATCTAGAATTACAACAATCCGCAAGAACAACACCGCCTCCAGCTTTCGAGTTCCAGCGAAATGAGTAAATCCCTGAAAATATGCCAATATATTACGGATTTCCGCCACCCCTTGATATCTTGCAACCTCTCAAAACAACGGCAAACCATAGCATCAGAAGACGAATTTGTGTCCCCTCCTCTAACGAAACTGAAATCTAACATTGACGAGGTATTGATGAGTCAGGTTGACTGATGGCAATGGACCGGGCTGACGATTTGGACTGCAATGCGCACCATCTTCTTAAACTGCCATTTTGACCGCCAAAAATACGATTATCGGGCCATATTTGACCATGTTTTTCTGAGTTTACTCTTCTATATCAAATAGTTATCCTGGTCCGAGCATCGGTCCTGATCATGGCCAGCCTTACCAGAATATCTCCTCCAGAGGGCACACACAATATGTGTGATCTGGATGAACCACCCACCAGTAACCGTCCACCTCAACATGGATGACCCTATGCAGGTAAGGCACAATCTGAGGCAGTTCTTTGCGAAGATATTCAGTAAGTATTAACATGACTGCTGACCTACTGCTTTCATCTCTGTTTACCCAGCTTGCTGGAGTTTCCTCTGCCAGCTCAGAGCTCACTGTAGGACAACGACATATGACGTCAAAGGGAAGAAACTTTTTTGAGATGCTGACTGGTCGCGCCTGGTGGCTTCTGGATGACTCACTACCTGTCTAATCAGCATTTCGATAATCAGCCCTGGCAGCACTGATCATCCGTACGCCGCACCTGCTTTCTAGGATATCATTGGCTCTCCGCGGAATGACATGCAGATGCAAATGTGTAATTGTTGCCCAGCATCGCTGCCCACGCTTATGCCTGTATTGAAGCCGATAACCAGGTTGTCCCTGGTTTTCAGGAGGGCATAGCCTTCCTGGATCGCCGCCCGCAGCAGCTGCCATTCGGTCTTGTTCAGATCGAGGGACGAGGTAATATGCCGCTTGGAGATCATGAGCAGATGGCCCGACTTGTTGGGAAACCTGTCCTCGAGCAGGTAAAAGTGTTCTCTTTCCAGCAGCACATCATATTTATCTGAGCACACTTCACAGAACACCCAACCCCTTTGTTCCCAGTCTTAGCTTTCTCCTCCATTGTCTCCCTCCCCTCTCTCGAGCCTTCCTCTTGAACCGCCAGTTCCGGCAGCAAAAACATCATTCCAGGCCAAAATCAGCCGGCTCCTGGAGTGTTTATCCTGGAACAGCAGCTGGTTGACCTGATCCGACCACTGATTGAACTTAGCGAAGCCTGAGGCCAATTATTTTATACTTGGTTGAGTTGTCTTTGTAACCTGACAAAAATGATAGGTAGGAGGAGTTCTTTTTCTTGACTGCCTGACCCGGCTGGCCTAATATTTTTATATTAGATCTGACTGTCTTGTCCGGTACCGATCAAAGCAAACCTCTTTTCTTTCGCGAGTTCACGGGATACCAGTCATGAATTTGTATCAGCACCTGTCTAAACGGGATGCTATTCGGCTGCTGGAGATTCTGCAGCATGGGCTGGAGTGCCGCAGTGAGGAGGATTTCAGGCGTTTGATTTTGGACCTGCGCGAGTTGCTGGGGTTTGAGTGCGCCGTGGGAGGATACCAGAACATCCGGGAGATTCTTGCTAATGAGGAGATATGTGAGCAGAAGATGGTGAATGTTGGTTATCCGGTTGATTTTCTGGACTGGTATTACACCAACGAATATCATCTGGCCGACGCGGTGTTGCTTGAGTTTCTGAGGACTTTTGAAGTTCAGAACTGGGCCGACGTGACAAAACGCTGTCTGGGTGGGAAAAAGGACAGGGTGACGCTACGCGCTGAGGAGTTTGGCCTGAAAGACGGGTTTGCCTATGGGGTGCAGGATTTTAATCGGGTGGGCGCCACCTGTTTTTTCTTCGCTGGCGACCGGGTAGAGAACGATGAACGCAGCCGAACGATTATCAAATACGCAGTGCCGCACCTGTCAGAAGCACTTAAACGGTTGTTACGGGAAAAGACCAGGGCCAAACTTACTTTGACTCAAAGGGAGCTGGAAGTCCTGAAATGGTTGAAAGACGGCAAGTCTTCCTGGGATATATCCCGGATTTTGGGCAGAAGCGAGAGTGTGATTAATTTTCATGTCAGAAACATTGTGCGCAAGCTGGACGCCATGAATCGGACGCACGCAGTGGCCATTGCGGTGGAGCATGGGTTGGTTGAGTGGTAAAGTGGTGGTTGTGGTTTTCTTCGTGCCCTCCTTTGCCAGAGAGGACTCAGCAGACCGAATGAGAACTCGCCCGCAGATATGATATGGTAGCCACCACTAGAAAAACCAGAATTTGTTGCCTCTAGATTATGCTCTCTAGTGGTTCTTGACCTTTATGTTGTCAACAATCCTTACCACTCCGGAGGTGCTCCGAGCAATCTCAATAGCCCGTTTTCTCTGCTTAGTGGAATCTACGATTCCTGTCAGGATGACAACGCCATTGTAAACGTCAACATCAATGTTCAGTGCCCTGATTCCAGGCTCGGCAATGAGTTTGGCCTTGATCCTGCTCCCTGTAACCGTGTCATCTACGGATTGCCCCAGTGTTCTTTCGCCTATCTGCAGATTACTGGTAACTTTTCTTACGCCAGGTACACTCCTGGCAATTTCAACCGCTCTCCTGGACTCCACCTTTGTCTCAACCACGCCTGCAAGCAAAACTTTTCCCTCAAGGGTATCTACGTCTATTTGAAAAGCTTTGGTCACAGGATCCTTTAACAGTTCGTTTTTCACTTTGGTGGTAATCGCAAGATCATCCCACATCCCGTCTGCATTTCGTTCGTCTGTGGCAACCTTGTACCCACCGGCGGCACCAGCTCCAACAAGTGCTACGGCGCACCCGGCTGTCATTAAAGTCAAAAAAAGCCCGCATAAAACAAGACAATGCTTCATAGGCTTCTTGCTCCAGGGTCTTTGGACAGGCAAGTGCGGACTTGCTGCCTTGCTGATGTACTTTCGAAAAAGAATCTCTCCAACTATGACCATCTTCCCTTTTTCTTTTTCATCTTTACCCGGCCAGGAGGATACTTCTTCAGATGCTCTTTAAATCTGGTATACGGTTTATCCGTATCCATTTCGATACTCACATAATCCCCTAGCTGCACACGCAAGCTTGCCGGAAGTGATGCCGACTTCTTCCAACCATCCCCGGCCAGGTAAAAGTAGCACCTTCTGGAAATATCGAAGTAGACATAGCAGGAGGGATAGTAGCGATAGCAATGTTTGGCACGGTAACCGTAAGCAGGGGCATGTGAAGGTGGGCCGCCCTTTGACTTGGCAACCACCACGGGGCTTGGCTCCTCTCCTATCTGAACGCCCGCATTTTTGATATGGCATGCACCGAGAGACAGGAGAAAAAGTACCGAGACGGCAAGAACCAGGATTCTGCTCATGCTATTAAGGTTCATCTTGATACTCCTCATTGCATCCGATGGTAGTGAGGCATTGCTCATTGTGCTTCATCAAAGCTGGTAGCAAAGCTCATGCCCGATTTTCGGAGGCAGAGAAGATTGCGATTCTTGGAGCAAAAAAAATTAGTAGAGACCAGTTGCTGCAGCAGTTAATTTCGAGTGGCAATACGTAGCCCCCGCATTGCCTCTCTATTAGAAAGCTTCATTTTGAGCTCAAGTTGGCGGACAGGGAAAATGCGGTGCTCTCTAAAAATCGGATCCGGCCCCGCTAAATCACCCTCAAACATATGTAAAACACAAATGGTTCGTGGGGCTAGAATCCACGATCTTTGAGCTACGGGTATCAGAATATGGATCCTGCAGGAAAATCAGTCCATATCGCTTCTAGTCGGGCCAAACCAGGTAGATGAAATCAAATAAAATTATGTCGAAAAGCGGGGCGATACAGGATCAATAATGACTTTTCTGGGAGCAAAAAGAGCAATATTGGGAAGTCTGACATATATTTCTTTCCGTGTTTATTCTAGCTTATAGAACAAGCATAGAACTTCTACCTCAAGATGTCCTCATAATGATCAGGCTTGCTGTCTCCAGCCGCAAAAGCTGACCATACAACAGCATTGCCTATGATCTGGACATGATTCCATCCATGGTTCACATGAAGCATTTATTTTAGAATATCAGATAGTTGTCGAGTTCAGACCAGCAGTCCACCTTGGCAACTCAACAAGAAGAATTTTATAATTTTATGCCCGTGCCTATCTATCTCACTTATTATCTTGAAATTACAGAGATTATTTTTTCCTCATTTCTTACTTGACAGGAGATTATAGGATTGTCCCCATCTATCCATTTAAACTAAAGGATGAAAACTCCTGTATATTTTGAGATAATTGGGAAAATCGAAGATGTCCCTAATCCACCGTCAAAAAAAGTAGCCCTAATCCACCGTCAAAAAAAGTAGGAAACCTCGTTGTGCTTGATAAAACAAGCAGATAGAATGCGTTTGAAGCAAGGAACCTATCATCAACGAGGTGAGATATATCATGGCA
>JAFDGZ010000082.1 GCA_019309045.1 Deltaproteobacteria bacterium
TCTCCAGACTGCAGGCTCTGGCGGAGATTGATATTGGCGGGGTGGGCAATGAATCCCTGACCCAGGGTGGCTATTGCATTCGCCACCCCATCTCGCAGCTGATCGAGGGCGCGGGTGCCGCGCTCCTGAGCCTGCCGGCTCCAGCGTTCCAGCCAGCACTCCTCGGGCTTTTCCGCCTCGAAGCGTGACTGGTGCAGCAGCATGTAGAGGAGGACGAAGTCAGAGTAGACCTCCCCTTCCATCATGCCTTCAATATCGAACTCTACATAGGCCTGGCGCGTGAGGCTGACATTGTCTCGCAGAATCCGCAGCCTGTAGCCGTTGGAAACAATGCCCCAAAGATGCTCCTGAGAGCGGTTGAGGAACTCCTGCACCAGGCTGTGCGGGCTCATCCTGGCAGCGCCTGCAACCCCTGGAGTGCGGCGGTCCAGGTCCTGTTTGAAGCTGACAAAATGAATGGGCGTATGGAGCCAACCGTGGCTTATGGGATAGGTCTTGCCGTCGATTTCCTGGGCCCGGGCTGCAGGGAGTCTGCCGTAGCCCAACTCGTTGAAAAGAACGTGCAGCCAGCGCTCCCTGGTCAAGGTGGTGCCGGCATCACTCTCGGGAAGACTCTTGACTCCAGCAGTGAATACCCACCAGGCGCCTACACAGCGGTTCCAGGCCCGGTTGATTGCCTCGTTGAGCCTCTCGTTCCTGGCCAGATGATAGGACTCGGGGCTGAGTCCACCGAGCTCTTTGTCGCCTTCGGCGATTCTTTGCAAGAGCTCCACCGGCAGCAGACCGCCCTCGGTCTTGATGGTGGTAAATGGTTGCTGGTGTCTCTTTCTCATAATGAGAACCACAGGTATCGAGGCCTGCAGTGTCTTTCACAGATGAGATCCACCCGGCAAAGCTAACGCTCCGATTCCTCCCATGCTGTCCTGAAATCCCGCCGGCCATGAATCAAGGCCACAATCAAGACCTGCTCATCCTCGATACGATATATCAAGCGGTAACTATGCACGAAGACCTCTCGGATCTTTGTGTCTTTGAATTCTGGCACAATGCGGCCTCGCTCAGCAAAGTCGCTCAAGGAGCGCCCAGCCTGCAATACGCGGTGTACAAAAGATACAGCATAAGATGGTGAATCTCGGTGAATGTAAGCAGCGGCTGCATCCAGATCCTGTTCCGCAGCTTCAGCCCAAATTACTTTACGCGCCATTTCTCCATCCGCTTTTCCACTTCTTCCTGGGTATGTGTGAGTCCTTTTTCAACATCACGGAGACCTCGCTGAACTTTTTGACGCACATAGATATGGTACTGAATTTCTTCCAATGTGCTGTCATCAGGAAGATCCTTAAGTAGTTCGATTACTTCCTGCTTTGCTGACTCCATCACTTATCCTCCCTCTAGCTGCCTTCGAGTGGCCACGCCTGAAATGTGGCTACGAGACAGGTTATTGCGGCAAAATGCCGCTCCCACAGGTAATGCGGAGCTTCACAGAGATAATACGCCATTATAGTATCACATCACTGGTAGATAGATATAAATTCCCAGTACGTCTGGCGGCAGATGCGGTTTTACTTTGTAGCGAACACCGCGAATACGGGCTGCTGTTCTCACTCTCCTGTGCGCATCCAGCAGGATATCAGCCCGCTGGCGGGCAATATTCTCCAGTTCTTCTTGCAGGTGCTCGAAAGCAGAAATTATCCTCTCGACATGGCTCGAGGCTATGTCAGGACTGATATTTTCATCTGGTTCACTGAGAAGAAGTTCTTCTGCCGCCTGCTCTGGCAGCCATTCTGCCCTGGCCGGTGCACCCGCAAAGCCCAGGACCTGGCATTCTTCTGCGAGAAGCTGACTTTCACGGCCAGCTTTAATGGTGATAATGTGATAGCGGAAGCGCACCAGAAGGAGCGTGGTCCGCTTCTCTACCTTGCGAGTACGAATAACACCGCACCGTTTTGCCACACCTTCAGCCAGGGGGTCGAGGGAAGTGTTCATCACGTAGGAAGCCAGGTCTGCAACCAACGGTTGTGTCCGATGAAGATAAAGGACACCTTCCTGCACCGGCATTTCAAAACGTGCCCTGAACTGCTGGCCGTCCTGGATGCGAAGTACATCCTTCAACGCCCTCGGCACCTCAGAAATGTCAAAGTGATACTCCTTCCCCACTGCTGATACGACCGCACCATGTGCCTTGAGGGCTTCCTGGAAGAAGTCGGCCACATCAACGCCCGAGCCGATGGCCTGCCGAACAGCTGCCAGCTCTCTGGCAACTTCATCAACCTTGATCGACTCCTGGGCGAAGACAGTGCGGGAGCGCTTTTCTTCACGGTCTCTGGCGGCATCCCATTTGGCATGCAGGTCGTCTCTCTGTTCATACATGAAATCAAAGGAGATCTGTGCCTGTCCGGATTCCTCCCTAAGCAGGAGACCTTCGAAGATGGCCTCCATGACCATGTTGGTATCAGCGGGCACAGGCACAGAGATGCCGAGGCTTTTGCGAATACTCCTGTGCTTCCTCAAAAGTACATCCAGGACGATGCCATCGATCTGGTTATCCAGACCGTAATAGGTGAGTATTCTTACCTTGTCTCTGGGCTGGCCAAAGCGATCCACGCGCCCTTCTCTCTGCTCGTGGCGGGTCGGGTTCCAGCTGAGGTCATAGTGCATAACCGCGTCAAAATAGTCCTGCAGATTGATTCCCTCGCTGAGGCAGTCTGTACAGACCAGCACACGCTGTGGACTGGCAGCGAGCTGCAAAACCCTCTCCTCCCGTTCAGCCGGCGCCAGGGTGCCGGTTACTGCACTAACTGCCACCCTGGCGGGCAGGGCCCTGCGCAGCTCTGCCGCCAGGTATTCAGCAGTGGGTATGAAGCGGCAGAATAGAATCGGCTGATAGCCGGCTTTGATGAAGTCTTTGACAATCAAGATGGCCTTTTGCAGCTTTGCGTCCTTTTTCCCCTTCAAGGCCTCGGCCTCTCTGGCCATCTCGAGCAGGCGGCGACGATGGCGCTTCTCTTCCGGGTCCACCTCCCCGGGATCACTTCCAGGGATGAGGTCAGCATCACCCGCATCCTCAATATCAATATCAAGGACCGTGCGGCGGCCGATCTCGTCTGCCTCTTCAGGAGTCTGGCTGTTGGCTGCAGCGGCCCGGTTGCGAAGAGTTGCCGCAGCAGCAGCCGGGCTGCTTGCCAGCGACCTGAGCAGTGCCAGGGCCGACCACCACAAGACCCTTTGCCGATGATCCCTGCCTTCTGCAGTTCTTACTGACTCCCGGGCATACCTCAATACCTTGTCGAACAGACGTTTGTAAGCTGATTTCTCGCCCAGGGTGTACGATTCTTCGGCCTCTTGCCGCTCCGGAAAGGGGGTTGCCGTTTTCATATAATGGCGGATGTTGGCGCGGCGGCGCTGGACGAAATACTGGGCCAGCTTTCTTCTGTGTTTCTCATTCTGCGGGCCGGCAAGATCATCCGGCAGATCCGCAAAGGCGGGGTCAAGAAAGGCAAGCAGGGAGCGGAATGGTTCCTCTTTGCCGCTGTGAGGGGTGGCGGTAACAAGGATAAGGTGACGGCTCTGATCTTCAGCAAGACGTTTGACCAACCGGTGCCGCTGATGCCTGCTGCCTCTCTGTTCTGTAACGTAGGCGCAGGTGTGGGCCTCGTCAACAATGACCAGCTCCGGGCAGGCTCTGACAAAGTCGTCGCAGCGCCTATCTGACTTGATGTAGTCCATGGACACTATGACATAGGGGTAGTAATCGAAGAGAGACTGCCCCACTCCACATATGCGCTCCAACCTGCTCACTGTGCTGGGAAGAACCAGCTCTGCCTCGATATGAAACTTGTCATGCAGTTCTGCCTGCCATTGTTCAGCCAGGTGCGGGGGGCAGAGAACGGCAAGGCGATTCACCTCGCCCCGATCCAGGAGTTCCCGGGCCAGCAGACAGGCCTCAATGGTCTTGCCAATGCCAACGTCATCGGCAATGAGCAGACGCACAGGATCAAGCTTCAACCCCATGAGAAGCGGCACAAGCTGATAGGGTCGTGGATCTACTGCGATCTTGCCAAATGATCGGAATGGGCCTGCACTGGAACGTGAGCAAAGCCGGACAGCATCTCTCAAGAAGCGGCACGAGCGGAAATCGCCCACCTCAGTCGGCTCCGGCAGCGAAAAAGATGCCGGTTTTACGCTTTCCAGCGGCAGATAGATGCCGGCTACCTCATCGTCCGTACCGCCGAGGGGCCGCAGCATGAGAAGATCTTCCTCGGATTCAGGCAGAACCACCCATTCCCTGCCGCGAGCCTGTACAAGTGAACCGACTGCAAAATTCATAGGACATCCTTGTTAACAAAAGGGGCCAGGGTGCCTTGATGCATTGGACCTGTTTCAGTGCTTTACTTGCATAAAGGCTTCCCCTAACGGCAATATATCTCACGCAAAGCCGCAAAGAACGCAAAGGTATGGCTTGGCTTTTGACTGGCAGCCAATACTATGATCGCTAAAAATATGCCGCCTAGCGGCAAACCGCTGCTATAGCAACGGTTTACACGGGATACGATTGAAACTGAGAATAAGCTCGCTTCTTCTCAGTTTCAATCGTATCCCACTTATATTTTTAGCGATCCCTACTATCAAAGGCTGCCTACTCACCTGCTCTGCAGCATCTTATCTTTGCGACCTTTGCGGCTTTGCGTGAGAAATAGTCCCCCAGCCGCTGCGGTCACGACAACGATGCCTCAGAAACATTAAGAGCCCCGTAGGCAATCTGAAGATTGCGGCTGCTGAGGCTACTGAATCGTCCCAAACACATGGGGATATCTGGCAATTATTTTGTGCCAATCGTCCCCGTGGCCGAACCGTATTACGGTGTAGCCCAAATCCTCGAGACACTCCTCCTGCTCACTATCCCGTTTGGCCCGCTCCGGATACTCGTGTACCGGGCCGTCCACGTAGATCAGGGCAAGATGATCATCATAGAAAAAATCAGGACGAGTCTTGCACCTCTCCAGGAACTTCTGGGCCCCTGATGGCAGATGCAAATCGCGCTTGTCCAGAAAATGGAGCCACGCTCTTTCCAGCTCAGAGCCGGCCTGATTCAGCAGCTGTCTGAGATGCTCTGCTCTCGGTTTGCCGCCGGGCGATGATGCTATTCTGCAGTGGACACATTCCAGCAGGATGCCGCGGATCTCCTGCCTGTCCAGCAGACTATGATCGCGCTGGTTGCTGTAGGTCATCAGACAATCGTAGCAGGCAGCCTCGCAGTCCTCGGTTGCCCGGGGCGGACGACGTTGATCTTCCCCGGTTTCCGGATCGAAGTGGCAGATCTCGAGGGCCCGCCTGGCCACATTGGCGAAAGCATCGGCATCAGAGATAAGCTGGCGCAACACCCCAGCGCCGCCTTCCGCTGCTTCATAGAACAAAAGAACTCGCCTGTTGTCTGGTCGCGGCAGGGGCTCTGCAGCCAGCTCGTTGTCTTCTAATTGATAGATGGTCTGGATAGCCTGCTTGAGTGCTGCCTGCAGAGAACACATCTGCGAATCGCTCAATTGCTTTTGCGGCTCCAGCAGCAGGCAGTTTTTCCGGTCCTCCACGTAAGGCACCACTCGCATGGTGCTGGCACTCATGGGGTCAGCAGGATCTTCCTCGACTGCCTGCTCATTCCTGGCCCAGTATCCCCGTTCGGTATCCAGGACGAACCCCAGCTGATTCTGATTCCTGCGCCTGGTCCAACCAAGATTGATGCGCCAGATGGTTGCAGCATGCCCGTAGCTCAGCCGCGCCAGCACTCCATTGACGGGATGCTCGAGTGTTGCCGTTCGCAGCGACGGCCTGCCGCCGCGCACGGGAAAACGCACAGAAGTTACAATCTCGTAGCCCAGCCTGAGCCGCTCCTCTTCATCGCTGTTGATGCGGTCTCTTCTTCTGGTGGCCACGTTTTGCAGGCGGAAGAGCTGCCGCAAAGGCTGCTGCAATTGACTGCCGCAGTATTCGCATAGATCGAGGCCTTCGCTGCCGTCCACCACAGGATGCAGGTAGCCGCACTGTGGACAGAGCTTGGCGGAGCGGGTAAGGACCTCGTCATCTCCTACCGGCATGATGACCTTGTTGATGATGAAGCGTGAGCCCTCGTGATAGACGATGCTTCTGGGGCCAAACTCCGAGATGGCCAGGAAGCGAGGGCGAGAGAGAAAATCATCCCGTCGGCTGCGTCTGCCGGGTATAAAGGCTGAAAGGGGAAGCCTGGGGAAGTTGTAGCCCGGCAGAAAGCCTTCACTGGCAAAGTAGCGGTAGCTGTAAAAGTCGGAGTCCCGGTATATTTGCGTTTCCAGGAGCAGCTCGAGCTGGGCCTCTGCTTCCCGGCGCAGCCGTCTGGCCTGCCTCTTGTCCTCGGTGCTGCGCGAGGCGTCGCTGATTATTTTGTGCTGGGTATCTCTCTGGTTGGCTGCGGCACGATAGAGTGAGCGCCAACGCTCGCAGGCTTGCTCAAAACTCAAAAGCACTTTGGCAATAACATCATCGAGCCAGCCCTCGCTGTACCAGTCCACCTCGTGCAGTTCGGCCTCTATGCTGGCCATGATCCTCCTGGAGCGCGCCAGAGCTTCCCGGGCAGCCCTGTCGCTCTGGAAAGCCTCTTTCACTGACTGCAGCAGCTCGAGAGTGGGCTTTTCTCCTTCGAGGTCCAGAATATCCCTGAGGGAGCTGCCGAGCGACTGGCCGGTTGCCGCAAGCCAGACAGCGTGTACGTGTGCCTTGATGAGATCCTCATTGGCGAGCTCCAGCTTGGGTGGGGCCACTGCTCCAGCCACCATGAGCTCCGGCCGTTTGAAGAAATACTGGTCATGAGGGCTGCCCGAGGTGCAGTAAGAAAAAACCAGCGCAGGCTGGCCGCTTCTGCCGGCACGGCCGCTCCTCTGGGCATAGTTGGCTGGAGTCGGGGGGATGTTCCGCATGTTCACCACATTCAGGGTGGCAATATCAATGCCGAGCTCCATAGTGGGGGAACAATAGAGGACGGGGAGTGTGCCCTGGCGAAACTTCTTTTCCCGGTCTTCTCTGAGCTCATAGGGTACCTGGGCGGTATGTTCCCTGGCCTCTATGCCCTTCGCCTCAGCAGCGATCTCTTTGTAGAAGGAGACGAAAAATGGGTTTGTTCTGCCTCCCTCTCCTGAAGCAGTGGGCACGCGCAGAGGGTCGTGATATGCCCTGCTGCCGTCGCCGGCAATCCAGCGCATGGCCGCACCTGGAAGCTGAAAGCCTGGAACTTCCCCCTCCTTTTCAGCCGCCACCCTCTCCTCCACAAGACCTGCAATGCGAAGAGTTTGCAGCAGCTGCAGGATGATCTCGGCAGTCTCATCCAGGGTGAGGCGGGACCTGTAGTCGGGAAAGGTATTTGTTCGGCGCAAATACTGTCCAAAAAGGCTTCTGGAAGAGAGATAAACATTGCCCCGATAATCCTGTCCCCTTCTGTAGGAGCGGGGAAAAATGATTGCCGCCTGCACCATGTTCTCATTCTCATCAATGGCCCACGGATCGATCAGCCTCTGGTTGCTCTGCTGTTTTATCCTCTCCTGAAAAGCCAGGTCCAAAAAGTCAACTTTGATCGCCAGCTCCCGGCGCATCAAATCCAGAAGAACCTTGCTGATTGCCTGGCGATGTTCTGGGGAAGCGGTGACAAGGGCCGGGTGAAGATCCTGCCACTCCTCTTCAGCCGCACAGATCTCCGCAAGGGACTGGTATTCAATCTGCAAGAGCCCGCACTGTTCAAGATTTGGCGAGAGAACCCGCCAGCCGCGGCGCAAATCATGATAGAGACGGTAGCCGATCACATTTCTGAGCGCCTGCTTGGTTTCCTCCAGCGCCCGAAATTTCACCTCTGGATCGGCTGCGTATAGCTCGAGGGGAAGATCCAGAGCTTCAAAGACCTTGTAGGTGAGTTCGTCATGCCTGAGGCCATGCTCGCCTGCATTGCGAGCAGCTTTGTAAAGGGCCGAACGAAGGAGCCCAATCTCCACAAAGTCATTGAAATGGCCTGCCTGCAAAGAGGCGTCCTGACGGTTGTCGGTAAAGCTCAGGAGCTTTCGCGCCTGCTGCGGCAGGCTTTGCTCTCGATTGAGGTGGCGAATGGCAGAGAGACTCAGTATGGTAGTAGCCGTGCTGCGGCCTTCAGTGCCAAGTGATGCTAGTTTGCCGATGTCAGATACCTGGCGGGCGCCATAAGAAACACCGCAGTTCAGGCAAAAACGAAACGGTGCCTTCACATAGAAGTAACACACGCCAGCATCAGCTTCCCGGCCGTCGGGCGCGACAGTAATTGCTACAGGAAGATCATGTCTGCGGTTCCGGCGCAGCCGCGCAATGCCGCTGCTTTCCTCCAGCCAATCATCCGGGACTCTATCAAGGATAGCGTCATAGTCCTCCGGCCATGGGTTCGCAGGGTTATGATAGAGGAAGCCGGCCTCGCTCTGTTCGTCATGATAACGGTCTGAGAGCTCCCGGGGGCCGAATATTCTCTGTCTGGTTTCAGAATCGAGGCTCACTCTCACTGCATAGTATTCCTGGCCGCATTCACGACAGAAAACAATGGGCAGGAGAATCCTCCTGCGGTCACCCGGTACGAACTGCTGGCCATAGACCGTAATAAAACGCGAATGATCCGGCTCGAGAGAGGCATAGACGTTGTCTCCGCGGCTGATAAACTGATGCAGCCTGAAAGCAAAGGCAGGAAAGCCTGTCTCGGGATGCTCGCAGCGATAACCGGCAAGAAGCCCTTCTTGTATCGCCCTGATGCATTGCGATTCAGGAACGCCAATCAGTTCACTCAGTTCTCTGCCTGCACCGTGTGGACCGGTGAGGCTTCTTGGCTTGGTCCTTATGAGCCGGCCGGACTGCTCTTCTGTTGTTATGCCAAAGGTATTTTCGATCCAGATGGAGAGGGGATCCGAGACAAAACTGGCATAATCAGTGGGCGGCTGCCGGCTGCCATCGGAAACTCTAGCTTTCAGGTCGTCGATAAAGTGAGCCGCAGATAGATCGGTCTCTGCAGTCGCCTTCCTCAGAGTTTCGCCGATCACTCTTTCCGGTTTGACCGCAGCGCCAAAGAGTTTACCGGCAACTGCGGCAATCTCTTTTCTTTGCTCCTCGTAGGTCCCGGGGCCTGCCAGAGTGGCGGAGGTGCCAACGCATTGCAGATCATGGGCCTGGCAAACATCGCGGAGGCGCCGGACCAGAAGCGCCACATCAGCTCCCTGTCTGCCGCGGTAGGTGTGCAGTTCATCCAGCACCAGAAAGCGCAGGCCCTGGGCAGCCTCGACCAGATTCCTCTCATAAGGCCTGGTCAAGATCAATTCCAGCATTACATAGTTGGTAAGGATAATGTCAGGCGGATTTGCAATGATATTCTGTCTTTCCTCATCGCCTTCTTGGCCGGTGTACCTGGCGAAGCGGACCGGTTCGCCACCTTTCGGATAGCCATAGTTGAGGAACTTCTGAAGTTCGCCAACCTGGCTGTTGCACAGTGCATTCATGGGGTAGACAATGATCGCCCTGATGCCTTTGCCGGAGCCAACGCGCAGCACGTGATCGACAATGGGAACAATATAGGCGAGGCTTTTTCCCGAGCCAGTACCGGTGGTAAGCACATAGTGGTCGGCTGTTCTGGCTGCCTTTACTGCATCTGCTTGATGCCGGTGCAGCCGGAGGGGTTTTCCTGCGTCGTCAGGATCTTTGTTGATCCGGAAAATACGCCTGCACTCCTCGTGCAGCACGCCCTGGTCAACCAGCTCATCGATCCATTCACCAGGTTCAAAGGAAGGGTTGAGTTGAATGAGAGGATCCGGCCAGAGGAGACCATTGGCGAGCGCTTGATTTACGTGCTGCCGCACTCGCTCGTCCTGGATGTGAATAAAGCTCTCAATATAGCTTGCATAGTCTTCTATCAGGCGGTCACGCAGCCCAAAGATGTCCATCAAGTTTACTCCTCTATGAGCAGAGCTCTCCTGTTGATGCTGCCCTCGTAAGGATTCTATGGCATTGGCGATCTGAACAAAATCCGAATCCTCTGTTCACAAAGCGCTCGTGAGTCAGAATACCGTGGCCTATTGTCAAATCAGGTCAAAATAGTTGAGCTTCTGATATCTTTGCCGTACTTCCTGATGCAGCTGAGCAGTGCAGTGGTGTATTTGCCTCGTTGAATTCAGGTCCGCCACCACTTTTCGGCAAGTCCACATATGATTCTTGCAATGAGAAAATCTAATGGATCAAATTATTGTCTACATCTTCACGCACATCAAGAAAAAAATCAAAATTTTGGGAAATTCTGAGATAGGCGGGCGCAGGGGAGGCCTTGTCCTCGAGCCTTTTGGCATCATGCCTGACGCGCCTCCAGGCGGGCGCGGGGGAGGCTGAAGGTGAAGCTACAGTTTACCAGAGAGCCGAAGTCTGCCGACGAGCTGCAGCGTGCTGATGATATGGCGGCAGCTGTTTACAATGGCAAGACCCGTTTTGACAGCTGTTGTGCTGGCATCCTATACTGATTTAAATCCAACAGGATGTCTTTAGCGAATATCACCATTATAAGAAGAGGGCACCGACCATGTTATTCGGAGCCAACAATGTGGATTCTGGCTCTGCAGCGAAGTTACAGGCGGCGAATGAGAGGAGGACGGCACGTCCATAAAATTATAAAATTCTCTGCAACAGTAGAAAACATGCGACACAGAGCATGGAGCATCCTTCGACCCTTTCCATAAACTCAGCGGAATGGACCCTCGTGTTCAAGGTGGCTTCATCAAGCCTGTTCCACACTGTAAAACTTTTCCGAATGCATCTGTAAACTACACAAACATCAATCCTCACGGGAATAGACAGTGTATTTGTGCGCTTTACCATTGACTTTTTCTACCGGGTATTTTCGCTCATTGAACTTCAACTTCTTTAAAAAAATTTTACCCTGATAACTGCCCCCACGCAATCTGAAGATTGCGGCTACCATTCGGGGGCTGATTGTGGGGTAATCAGCTGTATTCTTTTAGATAGTTCCCCGGGGTCGAAGCCAAACTCATGGGTTAAGGTGAGGGCATAGATGAAGACGTCTGCCAGCTCCTCTTTTATTTGCTGGCGGACTCTTCTGTCTGATTTGAGCGCCTCAACTTCTTTGGCATTCGGCAGCTCTGGAAGAAGAATTTTATAATTTTATCCCCTCCCCATGTTCTACCCGTTTCTTATCATCTCCGCATAAATCTCGAGAGGATGTTTCACCACGATCCTGTCGCCGGCCCTGGAGATGGCGTCAGAGATTTGCATCATGCAGGCGGGGCAACTGGTAGCCACAATATTGCAGCCGGTTGCCTGAATGTTGTCCCGTTTCAGTTTGCCGATTCTGGATGATATGTCATAGTATTGCAGGTTGAAGCTTCCCCCCATGCCGCAGCAGGCATCGGAATCTTTCATTTCAATCAGCTCGGACCCCGCCGCTCTGATTACTTCTCTGGGTTCGGCCGACACCCCCAGCGCTTTTTTCAGATGGCAGGGGTCATGATAGGTGACCTTTTCCTGCAGCGGATTAACCATGGCACCCACCCTTTTCAAACCGGCCTTGATTGATAGAAATTGATTGACATCCATGGTTTTTTCCGCCAGGGCATCGACCACACTTTTCAGATCTCCTGCACTGGTTGCCACCATAAAGGGCCATATTTCCTTGATGGTAGAGGTGCACGTAGCACAGGCTGTAACAATATGATCGACACCTTCGGCATCCAGTTTGCACACATTGTGGCGCAAAAGCCGCCTGAATGTTTCCGTGTCTCCGGAAGAAAGAGCAGGTATACCACAGCACCCCTGGCCTTGCGGCATATAGATGCCGACGCCATGGTAGTTCAAAACGTCAATGACTGCCTGTGCCACAGAGGGAAATACTTTATCTATTAAACACCCAACAAAAAATGCCACTTTAAGACCGCTTTCGCCCGGCTCCGAGTTCAATGACGGCATCCGGCGGTGAAACGGTTCGGTTGCCAGAGGTTTGAAATGCCTGTCGGCCAGCAGCGGTGAAACAAATCGGGCGCAGGATGTGCCGACGGTATCGTTTACCCTCCGGGTAAAAAGC
>JAFDGZ010000083.1 GCA_019309045.1 Deltaproteobacteria bacterium
AGTGGAATCGCTTCTGCTATCTGGTGGAGGAAAAGGAGGCGGAGTGGCCCCAGCAGGACTGATGTAAGGTTCGGCCGCAGGAAATAGTTCGTCTACCGTAAAGGTTGGGCCTGAAAGGGCACCATGAATGTGACGCCCATGATCCCCTTGCGATGGAAAGGCGAGCTTGCCTCAAAAAAGGGGTGACCCCAAGTAACCTTCATCTTCTTTCCCCTTGAGCTTCTTCCTGCTTTCCTACGCTGGTATTATCCAGGTCAGGTTCTGAGGGTTGTCACTTTCGCGACTCTCAGTCTCAGGGTTCTCTTTCAAGCTACCCTTCAACACCCCTAACAGTTTACACTCTCGGCGACTTTCCGATGAGATTTCTTGGGGCCATCTAAACTCTATCCTTTCTCCAGCTTGCAGGTCAAGAAGATAATTTTCACAAGCAAAGAAATATCAAATGAGGGATATGCTGCCTCTGCTCAGGAGGCCGTAACTTTGATTATTACCAAGGTGGCGTCGTCTTCTAACGGTCGTCCTCCTCGGAAACGATGCAGCTTTTCAAAAATGGCCTCCAGGATCTCTTCGGCACCAGCACCAGTGTTTTCGCCAATGATTTCATAAATGGAATTCTTCCCGAACATCCTGCCCTTGCAGTCACGGGCCTCCCATATTCCATCAGTACCCAGTATGATGATTTGTCCCTCTTTCAAACCGGACCTTGTATTTTCTTTGTACTGCCACTGGGCATCTACGCCAAGCGCAATGCCATCTCCGGAGAGTTCCTCGAAGCCTGCCTTTTCTGGATCATACAAGATGGCCGGGTCATGTCCGGCACGTACCCAATGCAGAGTTCTGTTTGGCCGGTCGAGCATGAGATAAAACAGGGTCATAAATTGCCCTGAGTCATTAACATCAAGCGTCAGGTGCCGGTTTACATCGGAAACAATGTCCTCGGCGGTTCCGCCGGTGGCAAAGCGTTGCCGGAGGAAAGCTCGTGCCGTAGCCATCAGAATCGTTGAGGCTATGCCGTGGCCCGAGACATCGCCTATGACAACTGCAACCTTTTCCTGCCAGGTTTCGTCACCAGTCAGAAAATCATAGTAGTCTCCACCCGTTTCCTCACAGGAGATGCTTCGCATTGCAATATCAAACCCTTTTACTAGAGGAGCGGTTCTTGGCATAAGATCATTCTGGACTTCTCTGGCGAGGGCTAGAGAAGTGCGCGTCCTGTTTATATAGTTGTGGTGAGTGACGATCTCTTCATATTGTTCAATGCCTTTGGTTATGGCTTCAGCTAATGCATTCGTAGGGCACGGCTTAAGGAGAAACCTGAAAACATTTCCATCATTGATTGCCTGGATAACTGCTGGTAGATCAGCATGTCCTGTGAGCATTATGCGAATGGTATGAGGAGCAATTTTCTTCACGCGGGAAAAAAACTCTATCCCATGCATTTCGGGCATCTGAAAGTCAGAGACAATAACATCGTAGGGTCCATTCGCTGCGACAAGCTTCAGGCCTTCTTTGCCACTTAATGCTGTGTCGATGTGAAATTGCTTTCTGAACTTGCGCTTAATTGCGGCAAGTATGTCAGCGTCATCATCTACCAGAAGGACCCTATTTGCCATCATTTTTTCAGTTACTGGCAGTTCATCGAAAGATTGATCAAAGTTGAAAGGTACTGCGTTGGCTCTTGAAGCATACTGCAAGGTGTAGTAGAGATTTCATCTTCTACTCTTTTCCCATGTTGGCGCAAGCAGACAACATACAGTTGCTCTGATACTTATTAATTCTAAAAAGGCTTTTCTCTTTCAAGGTAAACACAAATTATGAAGAAGATTCTGTTTGTTATTTATTTGATGTGATCAAGTAATTTGCCGTAATCTTCTCCATCGTCATCATCTATGATGATTGTTCCACTGTCGTCAGTCTCAACCGCAGTAATACCAGGATATTCTTTTTCCAGGTTTTTGAGAAATATAGACTGACGTCTTACGGTTTTTAAAAGCAACTTATTTTCAGCTTTGAGTTTTTTCTGCTGCAGTGCCTGACGGATTGTTACTGCGAGATCAACATCATTCCAGGGTTTTGAAAAAAAACGGTAAATTTGCCCTTCGTTGATAGCTTGCATTGCGGCATCAAGACTTGCGTGTCCAGTTAACATGATCCTGATGGTATCAGGATAATCTAGAGAAACAATGCTGAGCAATTCCGATCCTGACATACCTGGCATCTTATCGTCAGAGATGACAACATCAATGGCTTCACGATCGAGAATGCTCAGAGCCTGGTTGGCGGAACTGGCAGTGAGGATCTCATATGGCTCCTTGCGGAGCACACGTTTCAACCCTTCGGTAACATGAGGTTCGTCGTCAACAATGAGAACTTTGTGACTCATCTTTTCCTTTCTCCTGTTGATGGCGCAGCTGAAAAGGTTTCTCTCAGACTTCTAACTGCGATAGTCCCCAGAATTAGTTTTTGAAGCTCAATACCTCCTGAAAATTTCTTCGGACACTAGTCCGTTAAGCAAAGATCATGCCTTTATACATCCCGCCTCGGAGGCTCTCATTTTCTGACTTTTTGAGGGTCTTTATTGACTTTTACATTAGTGTCTTTCCAATTTGTGCCTGTACGGGCCATTAAGCGACGTGGCAGCGGGAATGCCAGTGGCCAGTGAAATATCCCCCAGATTTGTATGCTGGCAAGTGGCTAAGCTAGCAACGATGTCTTATGAATCACCCCTTGGAGTGACTGCGGCCGTGGATATGGTTATCCTTCCGGTCATCTTCGCGTCTCGAACTCTGCCCACGTACTGTTCAAGTACCTCTTTAGTCCTGTCCGGGGACAGTGCGGGACGGTATTTCGGTGGGACGCCCATCTTGACGGTCTCGCAACGCCAATTCATGAAATATCCGAACTAGAGTATCTATATAATATTATGTGGGTAATTGGCATTATTCTTGAATGATGTTTTGCTGGATAATTTGGCAAAAACACGCTTTCTTGATGAGCTGCAACTGGAAAACTAATCCTATTTTGTCAACAAAAGAAGTCAAATGAGGTGCCCGAAATGGTGAATATACTGATAGTGGATGATGAAGAGCCGATCCGTCGTTTGCTGCAGAGAATCCTGGAAAAAAATGAAGGATACTGCTGCACTCAGGCAGCGAATGCAGCAGAAGCTCGCGCACGCCTCCAGGACGAACAATTCGAACTGGTCCTCACTGACGTGAACATGCCAGGTGAAACCGGCTTGGATCTCACGCGCTATATTCAGGCAAATCATCCCGATACTGCAGTAATCATTGTTTCTGTAATGGACGAGCGTACCTTTACTGAAGAGGCTTTGGAGCTGGGGATCTATGGCTACATCGTCAAACCATTTGACCCCAGATCAGTGGCAATTAATGTTGCCAACGCTATGCGCCGCAGAAAACTGGAGATCGAAAACCGAGCCCATCGCCAAAGACTGGAACAGTTGATTCAAGAACGAACCAAGCTTTTGAAGAGTACGCAGCATACTCTGGAAAAAACAGAAGTTGATCTGCGTGAGAAAGAAAAGGAATATGCTCTATTGCTAAAAGCTCTACCTGGCTTTGTATATAAAGGCTATCCGGACTGGTCTGTCCACTTCATTGATGACAGGGTCGAGGGGCTCACCGGGTACAGCCGCGGTGAGTTCAATTCCAACCGACTAAAATGGTCCGACATAATACTGGAGAAAGACCTGCCAGCTGCGAGAGACTGCCTTGTCAGGGCAATGAAGAACAGCAAATCTTTTGTGCGAGAATATCGCATCAAGACCAAAACAGGGCGCATTGTGTGGATAGAGGACAGGGGGCAGATACTGTGTGATAACACCGGAAGAATTGAGCATATTAGTGGTGTCTTTTTCGACATCACGGATCACAAGATTGCCGAAAATGCTGTCGCTCTCGCCAAAGAAGAATGGGAGAGAACATTCGATGCTGTGCCAGATCTTATCATGATAGTCGATAAAGAATTTCGCATTAAACGCGTGAACAAAGCCATGGCCGATGTGCTGCGAATCAAACCAGAAGAGGCAGTAGATTTACTTTGCTACAAGGCGGTGCATCAGACTGACGAACCAATCCCGGGCTGTCCCCACCATCGAACCCTGATGGACGGGAAGGATCATGTGCGAGAAGTGGTGGGAGAACGGTGCGGCCGTAATTTTCTTGTCAGTACGTCTCCCCTGCATGATCCAGGAGGCAAACTGATCGGAAGTGTACATGTTGCCAGAGACATAACTGCAGTAAAAAGGGCGGAGAGAGAACTGAGAGCCGCTCATGCGGAAATGGAGCAGCTGATCGCTTCTATATCTTCTATTCTTATTAGCATTGATAGGGAAAATCGAATCAGCCGTTGGAACAAGGCGGCAGAGGAGGTCTTCGGTAGCGAAGCACAAGAGGTTCTCGGCCGGCGACTGGACCAGTGCACCATCCAATGGCAATGGCAGAAGGTGGGTGACAACCTTTTAAGATGCCGCAATGAAAAAACAGCTATTCAGCTGAACGACATTGAATTCACCAGGAAAGACGGCAGGGTAGGTTTTCTGCGGATGTCCCTCAATCCAATAACCGGAGCAAACAACCGACATGAAGGTATCCTTATCTTGGCTAGGGATATTACCGACCGCCGCCAACTGGAAAGTCAGCTCGCTCAAGCACAAAAACTGGAATCTATTGGCCAGCTGGCTGCGGGCATTGCGCATGAGATCAACACCCCTACCCAGTATGTGGGTGATAATATACGTTTCCTGGAGGAGGCCTTTGACGACTTAGGTATGCTGCTGGCGAAGCACCATGAGCTGATAGAGCAGATCAACAAAGGCGAGCCCGTGGACAAGACAGTGCAAGATATAAAGGCCGCAGCTGTTGAAATAGATGTGGATTACCTGCTGGAAGAAGTTCCAAAAGCCATCGCGCAGAGCCTCGAAGGTGTGGAACGAGTGGCCAAAATCGTACAGGCGATGAAGGAATTCTCACACCCCGGTTCAACGGAAAAAACCTATATAGATGTGAATAAAGCAATTGAAAGCACCATCACTATAGCACGGAACGAATGGAAGTATGTGGCTGAGGTAACAACAGAATTCGATCCGACATTGCCACCGGTTCCATGCTTGCCCAATGAGTTCAACCAGGTAATACTCAACATTATCATCAACGCCGCCCACGCCATTGCCGACTCGGTCGGCAAGGATACGGGAAAAAAGGGATGCATCACTTTCACTACGAGGCGCAAAGGACCGTGGTGTGAGGTGGCCATCAAAGACACCGGAACCGGTATTCCTGAAGAGATCAAGTCGAAAATCTTCGATCCATTTTTTACCACCAAGGAAGTAGGCAAAGGAACAGGCCAGGGTTTGGCGATCGCCCATTCTGTCATTGTTGACAAACATGGGGGCACCATTTCCTGCGAGTCAAGGGTAGGCAAGGGTACCACCTTCACCATCAGGCTTCCGCTCGAGAAGTAGTTGCCTCAGGAGAGGTGGAAAATGAAAAAACGCATTCTATTTGTAGACGACGAACCGAGAGTGCTCCAGGCTCTTCAGAGAATGCTCAGAACCATGCGTCACGAATGGGATATGGCGTTTGCAACGAGCGGCAGGGAAGCACTGGACATTCTGAGCAAGACACCGTTTGATGTATTGGTCTCAGACATGCGGATGCCGGAGATGGACGGGGCCCAGCTGTTGGACGAAGTAGCGAAGCACTATCCCGGAACAGTCCGTATTGTGCTCTCCGGTCATTCAGCTCAGGAGATGGTACTGAGGTCTGTGAAGCACGCCCATCAGTACCTATCCAAACCCTGTGATGCAGAAACACTAAAAGCCACCGTCGGCCGGGCGACTGCCCTATGCAATTTCTTAAACGACAATGGTCTCAGAGAGGCGATCTCTCGGTTGGACTCACTTCCCAGCCTTCCTTCTCTCTACTTGGAGCTTGTGGAACATTTGCAGTCACCAGATGCATCGGTGCGGGGGATTGGAGACATTATTTCCAGGGATCCCGGCATGACCGCTAAGATTCTCCAACTGGTAAACTCAGCTTTCTTCGGACTGCGTCGCGAGATTTCCAGTCCCGCCCAAGCGGTGACCCTGCTGGGAGTTGAGACGGTAAAGGACCTTGTGCTAGCGGTGCAGGTCTTTTCCCGATTTGACGGCAAAGGTCTTCCCGAGAACTTTCTCAATACGCTCTGGAGTCATAGCCTAGCCACCGGAGTTATGGCAAGAACCATTGCCAAAACCGAAAGCGACGACCAGAGCGCAGTCGACAATGCCTTTACCGCGGGGCTGCTTCACGATGTGGGCAAACTGGTGCTTGGGGTAAATTTCCCAGCTGAATACGGGGAGATCAAAAGCCGGATAGAGCATGGCGACTGTCAACCGTGTGAGGTAGAGAACAAAGTTCTCGGTACAACTCATGAAAAGGCGGGGGCATACCTGGTACAACTGTGGGGCTTGCCTGCCTCCATTGTCGAGGCAATCGCTTTCCATCACTTCCCAGGCAAGTCTCTGGTGGAAGGCTTTCATCCCCTGGTGACAGTACATGTTGCCAACTGTTTCGAACACGATAACGCATCAGCGACAACCAAGAAAAGCAGCTACATTGATACTGGGTATCTCGAGCAGATCGGCTTGCTCGAGCGAATTCCAGAGTGGCGGAGTAAATGCAGTCAAATTATTGGAGAAGTGAAGGCTAATGAGTGATAAGATCCTTTTCGTGGATGATGAAGTGAACGTTCTGGCCGGTTATCAACGGCAGTTGCGCAAGCTGTTCAAAGTAGATACTGCTTCCAACGGCAGTGAAGGCCTGAAGAAAGTTGCCGAACAGGGACCGTATTCGGTAATTGTGAGCGATTTTAGAATGCCAGTAATGGATGGCGTGCAATTTCTATCCAGGGCAAAGGAGATTGCTCCCGATAGTGTCCGCATGATGTTAACCGGATACGCCGATATTGATACTGCCATCGAAGCAGTGAATGCTGGCAATATTTTTCGCTTATTGACCAAACCATGTACGCCAGAGGGCCTGGTTGATGCAATTAATGCAGGAGTCAGGCAGTACCGGCTCATTCATGCTGAACGGGATCTCCTGGAGAAAACCCTCCATGGCAGCATAAGAGTTCTTACTGAGGTTCTTGCCCTTCTCAATCCGGAGGCATTTGGTCGAGCTTCGAGAATAAGCCGTTATGTCAAGGAGGTGGCGGTAGAGCTAAGAGTTGAGGATTCCTGGCAACTCGAGACCGCCGCAATGCTTTCACAGATCGGCTGCATCACCTTGCCGGAAGAGACGCTAAGAAAGCTCTACCAAGGTAAACAATTGAGTGATGACGAAAGGCAACTATTTGTAACTCATCCCTCAGTTGCATCGGACCTGATCCGGAAGATTCCCAGGATGGAAGAAATTGCCGAGGTCGTGGCTTATCAGGAAAAGCACTTTGATGGCAGTGGCAGTCCAGACAACGGGCTCAAGGCTGAGGCAATACCCCTGGGGGCAAGAATCCTCAAGGTTGTTCTGGATTTTGACCTTCTGGAAGCGGCCGGCATTGAAAAAACGGAGGCACTCCGTCAACTGAGAGCGCGTCCGGGTTGGTATGACCCGGCGATCTTGCAGGCTTTGGATCGGGTGATCAAGATTGAGCGCGGTTACGAGAGCCGGAGTATTACTCTGGCGGAGCTCAAAGAGGGCATGTTGATGGCTGAGGAACTCCGGAGTCTGGACGGGCGTTTATTGATAGGCCGAGGTCACACAGTAACTCAACCTCTTATTGAACGTCTGAAAAACGTTGCTCAGAGAAGCGGTATTAAAGAACCGTTTCAGGTCTTCGTGCCGGTTGCTTGCAAACAAAAGGATGGTTGAAGCACAACAGTACAGTGAAATAGGCGGTGACATGTCTCACGTCACATCTTCCAATGGTTGGTCCAGAACGCTTCGAATGGCCCTGGCTATTTCGCGCATGAGGAGAGGTTTTCTGACAACGGCCCGAACATTGGCAGGTCTGGCTCTCCGCCGCGTAAACACGTCGCTGAAGCCGGTGCAGAGGATGATGCCAATGTCACTTCTGATCTGGCCAAGTTCTGTCGCCAGTTGGTCTCCCGTTATCTGGGGCATAGTTGTATCTGCGATAACCAGGTCAAAGTCGCCGGGTCGAGCTCGAAACAACTCGAGGGCCTCCAGACCACTTGTTCTGATGGTCACTTCATAACCAAGATGTTCCAGCATCTCCTTGCCCAACCTGGCCAATACTTCCTCATCATCAATAAAAAGGATACGTTCGTTGCCGGTGGGGATAGGTTCAATTCTGTCTGCCTCCGGTTTTTCCCCTCCCTTCATTGTCGGCAGATAGATGTCGAAGGAGCTACCCTTTCCCGGTTCACTGGAGACCTCAATAACCCCACCGAGACTCGTTACAATTCCGTGTACTACTGCCAACCCTAAACCGGTTCCTTCCCCTTTTTCTTTGGTAGTGAAATAGGGCTCGAAAATCCGCTGCAAAACCTCCGGTGGCATTCCATGGCCGGTGTCGCTTACCGCCAGGTGCAAATATGGCCCGGGTTCCACGCCTGGGTATTTGCTTGTAGATGTAGCATCCAGATCCACATTGGTCAGACGCACTTCCAACACGCCTCTCTCTTCACCCATGGCATGGCTGGCATTGGTGCAAAGATTCATCAGCACCTGGTGGATCTGGGTTGGATCTGCGAACACTGTATCCAGGCTTGCTTCAATCTGTTGACGGATCTCAATTGTCACAGGCAAGGTGGCCCGGAGAAACTTGATAACCTCTTTCACAAGAGGAGTGACCTTTACAGGCCTTTTCTCTTCTTCTCTCTGGCGACTAAAGAGAAGGATCTGGTTTACGAGATCCCGGGCCCTAAGTCCTGCATTTCGCACTTCATGCAAATCTGCTTGCAAGCCACTGCCTTCTTCTGCACTCAGTAATGCCATTTCGGTGTAGCCTAAAATGGCCGAAAGAATATTATTAAAGTCGTGGGCGATGCCGCCAGCAAGCGTACCTATAGCCTCCATCTTTTGCGCCTGCCGAAGCTGCTTTTCCAGTGCGACCTCGTGCGTCACGTCACGTTTGACCCCCACATAGTGGGTGATTTCGCCAGAGGCATTCTTGATAGGGGAGATTGTTGCATCCTCCTCGTAGAGGCTGCCATCCTTCTTCTTGTTTATGAAGTGTCCGTGCCAATCCATACCACTGGTGAGCACATCCCACATTTCTTTGTAGAACTGCTCACCATGCTTACCACTCTTGAGTATTCGGGGGTTTTCACCAATAACCTCCTCACGTGCATAGCCGGTTATGCGTTCGAATGCCGGGTTGACATACTCAATCGTACCTGTGCTGTCGGTAATGACAATAGACTCAGCAGCCTCCTCTACAGCAGCGGCCAACAGGGCGTTCGATTTTTCTGTTCTCTGCCGAACTTTCTCCAGTTCCAAGGTATGGAGGGCGAAAGCAATGTCATCAGCAACCTCTTGAAAGAGATTTCGCTCTTCTACATTTTGGAGAAGTTCTTTGGGGGCGGAAACACACAAGAAGCCGTAAAGGTGTCCTTGGTGATTCAGCCGGACAGTTAGCGCTCCTCTACCCCGATAGGAGTCGGCTAGAGGGCAGTGGTTGCACTCTTGTACTACATCTTCTGTAATCACAACCTCAGAGGACGAAAAAGCCCTGCGGATGCAGGGAACAACATGGCCTTGTGCTAGTCTTTTTGCCAGCGACTGAAAGGTCTTACTCTGTCCCGCCTCAGCTGTTGCCACCAGCTGAGAGGATTCATCCAGTAGAGCAATCCAGGCGTTGTGATAGCCGCGAGTCTCAATGAGGCTGCTGCAGATGCCTTGGAGCAATCTGTCAAGGTTTTTTTCCTTGACAATAAGCTGATTCACTTGGCGGATGGCTGCAAGCACGCGGTTCAGGTGCTCAATTTTTTCTTCGTTCGCTCTCCGTTCGGTCACGTCCTGGATTGCTAACAGAATCATTTCCGTCTTATTGGCTTTTTTATAAAGTCGGCGGGCACTTAACAGCATGGTACGTGGCCCGATAGTCTCGAAGGCCTGTTTGACCTCAAGGTCCTCAAAAGAGGTGTTTCCCGGCAGTATCTTTTCTAGCAGTTGGCGTAGCGCAGGGATGTCCCACTCCCGGTTGCCCAGTTCATAGATGAGTTTTCCAAGGCTGTCACCGGCAGTCAGCTTGAATGCTTGGTAAAAAGCTTTGTTGGCAAAGATCACTCGAAGATTTACATCGAGTACCAGGAGAGGTTCACGTATAGTCTCCACGATGCTCTCAGCTAGTTGGGCAGATTCCAATGTGAGTCCACCATGCTTTTGCTGGAGTTCTTCTGTAGAGCCCTGCTCGGCTGGTCGCCGGCGCTGCGAGGCGTGTTTGTCCAGGAATTGTTTTTCAATATTGGTGCTGTCTTTCATCTGGCAGCCTTTCCATGCAGGTGCCACTGCAGGTGTGTGTCACTTGCCACTCATTGTTCCATTGAATATTGGGCGGAGGCGAGTGCGCTTAAGGTACGATTCCAGGGAACAGGCGCCTTTCCACTCGGGAGAGCATATCGTCAGTCTCCAGACTGACCCAAAGCCTCTCTTCGGCCTTGCAACTCGCTGAGATTACCAATCGAGCAGCTTATGCCACGGCAAGGCTTTAGCTGTCGACTGGGAGTCAAACTGCCCCGACGCAGGTCCCAATGGTATTGTAATCTTGCCACAAGTACTGAGGAAAATACAGGTGGTTTAATGGTAGGTCTTACCTGCCTTTCACCGTCCGCTTTAGAATAAGCCGAACATACGCAGTTATTTATTGCGCCAAGGTTGAGAGGTAGGTGGTTAAATTCACGTTTTTTTTCTTGAGTCCAAGCTTGGATCTGATCTTTTTGCGGTGAAAAGACACGGTATCTTCCGAAATGCAAAGTATATCTGCAATAGCCGCACTGTCTTTGCCGTTTCTCACGAGACTGGCCACCTGGAGTTCTCTCGGAGTGAGGCCAAAAGACTTGGAAGACAGTCTACTGACAAATTGAGAAGTAATTTCAGAAAGGTGCGACATCGCTATATTTACGTACGCCTTCTGTTCCGTTGTAAGTTCCGTATCCTTCAGTTTTTCCAAGTATGGCAAGACCAGCATTTGCACACTAATTTGGACGCTTTTCTGCAGTCTCTCGCTTTTCTCCTCGCCATGACGGAGTAAGACCTCTAGAGCAGTGTTGGCATCCTGGAGAGCGCGAGCTTGTTCCCTGAGCTTCTTTTCTTTTGCCAAAAGAGCTTCTTCCACTTGCCTGCGTTCAGTAATATCTGAGGCAATGCCAACCAGCATAGCAACACGGCCATCAGCATCTATGATGGGTGCAATTCGGTTTTCGTAATAAAGAGTTTTCCCACTCTCGGTATGCACTCGTTCAACATACCAAGTAGCACAACCGGAGTTGATCACTTGTTCTTCCACATGGTGCCAGAACTCCCTGGTGGGTTTGTCGACGCATTGTAAATCAAGAGTTTTTGTGCCGATCTCCTTTCTGAATTTACGAGGTGATGCCTGGTTGTAAGCTACGCGGCGATGGTTTCGATCGATCACAAAAGAGAATGTTGGAATGTGGTCAAAAAGGGTCTCGAATTTCCTCTCGTTTGCTCTCAAGTCTGCTTGAAGTCCCTTGAGGTCATTTTGCTGGTGCTCCAGCCGCTCCAACCCAGGGAGGGATTGCTCGGCGCACTGTTCAATATAACGCTCTAACCTGGAGCGGATTTTCTGAACAAGCACCTCAATTTTCGTCAGGTTCGCTTTCCAGACGTCGAATTCAGCAGCGAGGTCCTCTAAAGAGGCGAGTTCTTTTAAGGGTTGTTTCCCGGTCTTATTCAAGTTTTCCACCAGTTTCTTCTCCATTGACAGCACACGGTGGCTAACTTCGAGGCGTATGGTACTCAGTAGTCGCAGAGAAATGACAATGGTTTTGCGTGGTTGTTCGGCGCCTAGATGTGCAGGGAGTATAACTCGAAGTTTGTATTTATGCAAGAAAAAATGACACTTATCGCCTTTAGCACCCTACTTCATCAATCGCACTCTGGCAGTTTTGTTCAAGTCGCTGGAATAAAAGGTTTTGCCAGAAAATACCAAGGACTGTCCTTTCTTTTTCCAAAAAAAGCAACCTAGATAAAGTTGAGGTGTAATGATAGAAAGTTAGGACAAATGATATCTTATCTACCGCTTGCTTGAAAAAGGAGGGATTGGTCTATTGCTTCTCGTTGCTTATCAAGTGGATTTGGGCGCCAGCAGCCTGTCTATTTTAGACCTCACCATCATTTTGAGAATACTAGTGGGTCTCAG
>JAFDGZ010000084.1 GCA_019309045.1 Deltaproteobacteria bacterium
CTGCGCATGCGGGAGGAGGGTGCCGAGGTAGTAGTGGCAGGCACTGAGGCTGGGGTGACCTACAAGAGCAAGACCGGCTACCCGGTAACTGCAGACATAGCCACCCGGGATGTGGATGTGGACGGCTGCGACGGGGTGATCATACCTGGCGGCTATGCTCCTGATCTGATGCGCCGCCATGAAGCCACTGTCGAAGTGGTGCGAGATGCCTATCTAAAGGGCAAGCTGGTGGCTGCCATCTGCCACGGCGGGTGGCTGCTGGCCTCTGCCCATATTCTCGAGGGTAGGAAAGTTACCGGCTTTTTCGCCATTCGCGACGACCTGGTCCATGCCGGCGCTGAATACCTGGATGCCGAGGTGGTAGTGGATGGCAAGCTGATCACCTCCAGAGTTCCCGATGATCTGCCAGCGTTCTGCCGTGAGATCATTGCAGCCCTGGCATGAGCCGAGATGCCCTGAGCTGCAGGCCTCGAGTGAGTTTGCGGAAAAGTGGTTCGATAGTTGCAAAGCGTTTTACCCGCAAGCAGGGCAATATGCAGATACACTGCAACGGCGGGTCGCGCAGGTGGGGTAGGCCATTACTGACTGAAAGGGAGCTGGACGATCAATAGTAGTTGGATGGGGTGAGTGAAGGGACTCGAACCCTCAGCCTCCGGGGCCACAACCCGGTGCTCTAACCTGTTGAGCTACACCCACCATCAAAAAGGGCAGGCCCTCGCCTGCCTCTTTTTTAGTAGCACATTGCCAAAATCATGGCAAGAAAATTTTCGTGACGGATGAGACGGTCTTCAGCAGCTGTGAAGGAGGATAATGGTGAAAGCATATCTAGTTACAGGGGCTGCCGGATTTATCGGCTTCCACGTCAGCCAGTCTCTGCTGCAGCGGGGGGAGCGAGTTATCGGTCTGGACAATCTCAATGACTACTACGATGTTTCTCTCAAAGAAGCCCGACTGCGGCAGCTAGAGGAACATCCCTCTTTTGTCTTCCATCGAATCGACCTGGCAGACCGGGGTGCCCTGACCGAGCTCTTCTCGCGACACTCTATCGAAGTGGTATGCAACATGGCGGCCCAGGCCGGGGTTCGCTATTCCCTGGAAAACCCCTTTGCCTACGAACGCTCTAACCTTGAGGGCTTTCTCAACCTGATACACCTGTGCAAGGAGCACAAAGTGGAAAACTTCGTCTATGCCTCGTCGTCCTCTGTTTATGGCAATAACAAGAAAGTGCCCTTCAGCATCAAGGACAACGTGGATCAGCCGATTTCACTATATGCTGCTACCAAGAAAGCCAACGAACTGATCGCCCACACTTACAGCCATCTCTACGGGCTGCCCTGCACTGGGCTGCGGTTGTTTACAGTGTACGGTCCCTGGGGGCGGCCGGACATGGCTCTCTTCATCTTCACCAGAGCAATTCTCAAAGGCGAGCCCATTGAGGTCTACAATTACGGCAAGATGAAGCGGGATTTTACCTATATCGACGACATCGTCAAAGGCATCATAGCCAGTCTGGATAGACCGACGCCCTACGCCATTTATAACCTGGGAAATTCTCGGGCCGAAGACCTCCTCTATTTCATCGAGTGCATCGAAAATGCCCTGGGGAAAAAAGCGGAAAAAAAGCTTCTTCCTATGCAGCCTGGAGACGTGCCTGAAACCTTTGCTGACATTGCCGAAAGCAAGCGCGATCTCGGTTTTGAACCCACTGTAAGAATCGAGCAGGGGATCAACCGCTTTGTTGAGTGGTACCTTTCCTATTATGGCAGTGGGGCGCCCGCATCAGGAGAGGGGCACTAGAGGAGAGGGTGTCTTGCGGCGAAGTATTCCGAAGTTGCAGGGAGTATGCCGTGCTGCTGACATCAAGAGCCTGTCTGCTGCCAGGCATGTCGCAGGCTGGCAGCGATCTTCTCAATACATCGTTGCAGCAAATCCTCATAGTTCAGGCTGCGGTTGAAGCTGTGGTAGAGAAATGACCTTCCCACAAGACCTGGCCGTGAGTTGGCCTGCGCCTGCCACACGCGGGCGCCGTTGCTCAGGTCCAGCAGTGAAGCGGTCACCTCCACTTCCTTGAAAGTGCTCATGCTTCCCGGGTAATTGGATTGTTCGATTGATCCCGGCTTGAAAAAGAGGGAATCTCGGTTGTTGTCGATGCTGTCTACAGATGGAGTGGCAGGATTTAGGATTATCTCGTCCCTGGCTCCCATGAAGCTGACAGCAATCTGCAGCAGCGCCTGGTAGCCCCGCTGTTTGAGATTTTCCTTGATATCGGCAGACGCAGCGAAATTACTCACGTCGCTCAGACCGACGCAGTCAATCCCTTCACTCTGGAGGGCAGCTACGGCCTTTTTCTCCAGGCTCAAACGTTGGTCTCCACGCAACTTGTTGCTGGGGTCGGCTGCCACCACCAGTATTCCTTCGGTAATGACGGGTGGAATTTTTTGCTGGCTCGATCTGAGTTCCGTCCGGACATAGCAGCCGAAAAGGATGAGCAAGCAAAAGCTTAGTAAAGCGGCTTTGGCTCTGACACTCTTCACTTTTCTTTGTCCCTCCATCAAAAATAAAATAGCATGAACCTGCCCCACTCGCAACCGATAGTGAAGCAAATGCAGCAATCTCGAGCCGCCGCCAGGCCAATTGAACAGAGCATCTCAACTGCCCTTTGTTTTCCAGCCAGTTCACAGTCTTAAAAAGAAAGGATTTGCCTCAAAATCGATTCCAGTGTAGCATCACTATGTGGTCTCTTTCTCCGGTCTGGTGATGAGGCGACTCTACAGCCTTTTGAGGTGGGAGGAATTTGCATGGTTGAATCAGAGGTGAAAGGCATCAGGGAAAAGAGGAGATGCCCTCGCGTCCGCTCCCTCTATCTCACTTCTTACACTCCCAAAAAAGATAATCGGCAATTGTATATTGTTTCCATAGGGAGAACCCTGGATGTGAGCGAGGGCGGCGCCAAGGTGGAGACGCACAGGGAGCTTGCCGAGGGAACCGAGGTCGATCTCGATATCGCTGTGGGAGAAAAACTTATCTCTGCCCGTGGGGAGGTGGTGTACACCGAGAAGCTGCGGAACGGCATGTTTGGCACCGGCATACGTTTCACTTCCATGGCCTCCGATGACCGGCGCAGTTTAAAAGGGTAAGAGACGATTCCAGAGACAGGTTTCCGCGAAATTGCAACGCCAGCTGCCAATGTCGCCGCCTTTGAGAAAAGCCTTGACTGTGGAACTGTCCTGTGCTAGAGATTCCCGTCTTCGTAAAATAAAAAAGCAAATCCATCTCCTTGCTCCAGGCTTGACTGGGGCTGCATAAACCGAAAGGAGCACCTCATGAGACGCTACGAGACCCTTTTTATCGTCGCCCCCGACTGTTCAGAGGAAGACTTCAGCTCTATTGGAGACAAGTTCACTGGCATCATTGGCAGCATGAACGGTGTGCTGATCGAGTACAAGGATCAGGGAATGAAGAAGCTGGCCTATGATATTCGCAAATACGGCAAAGGCCACTACGTGCTCATGGAATATGCCGGCCTGCCGGAGCTAGTTAATGAACTGGAGCGGAACATGCGGCTAGACGACAAGATCCTCAAATATATTACAGTAAAGCTCGCCGATGAAGTGGACCTGGAAGAGTTCAAGGCTGCGGCACCGGAGCCAGAACCGGAAAAAGAAAAAGTTGACAGCACCACCGGGACAGCGGCGGCAAAAGAGACCGCCGCTGCCGCAGGGGAAGAAGAGCAGGAGCAGGCCGGGGCAGAGAGCGATGAAGGTGCAGCTGAGGAAGTGCAAGAGGCTGTGGCCAGTAGCGGCAGTGAGAAAGCATCATAGCAGGCGTCATCAGGAAAACAGGAGGAGGGTACAGTGGCTTATAGGAGAAGAAGGCGCGCCTTTCCTCGGCGCAAGGTGTGCCGTTTTTGTGCGGACTCGAGCCTCAAGATTGATTACAAGGATCCCCGCATGTTGAAATACTTTATCACCGAGCGGGGCAAGATCATCCCCCGACGAATTTCAGGCAACTGTGCCCGCCATCAGCGGCAAGTGACGACTGCCATCAAGCGCGCCAGACACATTGCCCTGATGCCGTACACTACGATACAGCCGCACTAGCCGTTGCACTGACAGATTGCCAGACGCTTGCGCCACCTTCTCGTCAGCAGCAGAGGGATTTCCTGGCCTGATGCACAGCTGGGGGGTGGCTGCAGCATTCCCCAGTTTTCCAGGAAGTCGAGCAAGGCTGCTTTCAACCCCAAAGGCATGTGATTTTTTCGTTTGAGGTGAACAATTTTTGTGGCTAGGCTGAACGGAGGTTGAATACTCATGAAAGTCATCCTCAAAGAGGATATCCCGAAGCTTGGTAGAATTGGTGATACAGTGGAGGTAGCCAAGGGCTACGGGCGCAATTATCTGATTCCACAGGGAAAGGCCCTGTTGGCCACTACCAGGAATTTGAAGGCCCTGGAACACGAACGCCGCTTGCTGCAGCGAAAAGCGGAGGCACAGCGTGCTGAGGCCGAAGGGGTGGCAAACAAGATCAGTCAACTGACCCTCACTCTGACCCGGAAGGCAAGGGATGACGACAAGTTATATGGCTCAGTTTCTTTCACGGATTTGCTCAATGCTCTCGAGGAGCACGGCATAGCCTTGGAGCGCAAACAATTGAAGTTGACTGAACCTATAAAAATGCTGGGCGAGCACAAGGTGCCAATCAAAGTTCACGATGATGTGACAGCCGAACTCACCGTTCAGGTCCTGCGGGAAGAGTAGCAGAAGTAAGTGATCATCACCCTGCCTGGACACCAGTGTGTCCTTTGATCAGTTACAAGTCGAGACCATGAACGACCAAAGTGATGAAACCAGAAGGATCCCACCTCACAATATTGAGGCAGAGCAATCTGTTCTGGGCGGCATCCTCATTGATAACGAAGTACTCCCTGGTGTGCTCGAAATTCTGGCAGGCGACGAATTCTATCGGGCGGCACACCGCACCATCTTTGCAGCAATAATATCGCTGTTTGCCAGGAATGAACCCTGCGATCTGATTACTCTCACCGACCATCTGCGGAACCAGAAAAAGCTAGAAGAAATAGGCGGGGCCAGTTATCTGGCCTCCCTTACCGACAGCGTGCCCTCAGCAGCAAACGTTGTCTATTATGCTCGTATAGTGAGCGAAAAGGCACTGCAGCGGGCCCTGATCGCCAGGGCCACCGAGATTGTTGCCAGCGGTTTCGACAGCGGGCTTTCTGTGGATGATCTTCTTGACCGCGCCGAGCAATCGATCTTCCAGGTCAGCGAAAAGCGCATCAACCCCTCTTTTTTTCACATCAAAGAAATCGTCAAGCAAAATATCAAGACCCTGGAACAACTCTATGAACGGCGGGGCATGATTACCGGCGTGCCCACTGGCTTCAATGAGGTAGATCGGCTGACTTCCGGCTTGCAGCCCTCTGATCTCATAATCATAGCCGGCCGTCCCAGCATGGGAAAAACCGCTCTGGCCCTCAACATTGCCAGAAACTGTGCCGTGGAGGCTGAGGTGCCCGTGGGCGTCTTTTCTCTGGAGATGTCCAAAGAACAGCTGGGACTGCGCATGCTCTGCTCTGAGGCAAGGGTTGATTCGCAGAAGATGCGCAGAGGTCAATTGAGCAACCGCGAGTGGCCCCGTCTGACCCAGGCAGCAGGGACCATCAGCGAGTCAGCTATCTTCATTGACGACACTCCCGCCATCTCTGCCCTGGAGCTGCGGGCTAAAGCTCGCCGCTTGAAACGGGATCAGAACCTGGGCCTGGTAATTGTCGACTACCTGCAGCTCATGAGAGGACCGCAAGGGGTAGAGCGTCGAGAGCAGGAGATCTCTGAGATTTCACGATCTCTGAAGGCACTGGCCAAAGAACTGAATGTGCCTGTAGTGGCGCTGTCTCAGCTCAACCGCAAAGTCGAAGAAAGACAGGACAAGAGACCGCAGCTGGCGGATCTGCGAGAATCTGGAGCAATAGAGCAGGATGCAGACGTCATTGCCTTTATTTATCGGGATGAGGTCTACCACCCTGAGAGTCCAGACCAGGGAGTGGCGGAGATCATTGTGGGCAAGCAGCGCAATGGACCAACCGGCAAGGTAAAGCTCACTTTTCTGAGTCAATATACGCGCTTCGAGAACATGGCATACCAGGAGGTGGGCTAGGATCCTGGGCCGCCCCGTCCCCACGGGATGACAGGGCTTGCTGCCGCGCAGCTGCACCAGGGTGCCCGGGTACTGCAGGAGAAAGCCTTCCAGATGGCGTGTGCAGGAGATGTTCACTGTACACTTGTTCTTCCTGTGAAAAGGAGACCATAAGCGAGCCTGGACAGTTTGCTGGTTGTTGCTGATGTCCAGAACGGCGGAGAGGTTACCTTGTACTGGGACAGGGACGTAGAAACAATTTCAGCAGAGGACTTGAAGACTCTCCAGCTCGAGCGGTTGCGCCGCACCCTCATTCAGGCGAGAAAGTCACCTTTTTACAGCAAGGTTTTCAGGGGCTGTGGATTTGTCCCGGAAAGATTGGACTCACTCGAAAATCTTGCTGACCTTCCTTTTACCACCAAGAATGACCTGCGGGCGCAGTTTCCCTATGGCCTGCTGTCCTTGCCTCTGGACGAGGTGATTCGGTTGCATGCCTCATCCGGAACAACGGGCCAGGCCACGGTGGTTTTTCACAGCAAGCGAGATATTGATCTCTGGGCAGACCTTATCAGTCGTTGCATGTATATGGCAGGTGTCAGAAAAGATGACGTCTTCCAGAACCTCACCGGATACGGTCTGTTTACCGGCGGCCTGGGTTTTCATTACGGCAGCGAGCGGCTGGGTGCCCTTACTATTCCAGCCGGAGCCGGCAACAGCAAACGCCAGGTGCGCCTGATGCAGCAATTCGGCACCACAGTGATTCACCTGATCCCCAGCTATGCCATGCGGCTAATGCAGGTGATGGATGAGCTGCACATCGATCCCAGGCGAGATCTCAACTTGCGGATTGCCTTTCTCGGGGCCGAGCCCTATTCAGAAGAGGTAAGGCTGCGGGTTGAGGAATACTTTGGGGTAGACGCATTCAACTCCTACGGTCTTTCGGAGATGAACGGTCCAGGGGTGGCCTTCGAATGCCAGTACAAGAAAGGCATGCATGTCTGGGAGGATGCCTTCCTTGTAGAGGTGATCAATCCCGACACCCTCGAGCCTGTTGCTGCGGGTGAGGAAGGAGAACTCGTGCTGACCACCCTTACCCGTGAAGCCATGCCGATAATCCGCTACCGTACCAAGGATCTCACTCGGGTGCTGCCGGGTGAGTGTCCCTGCGGTCGAGGCCACCTGCGGATAGACAGGATCAAGGGGCGCACTGATGACATGCTCATCATTAAAGGGGTAAACATCTTCCCAGTACAGGTGGAACAGGTGCTCATGGATATCCCGGAAGTGGGCAGGAATTACCGCATTATTCTCGAGCGGGAGAACGGCCTCGACTCCATGCGCGTCGAAGTAGAAGTGCACGAGGATATCTTCAAGGAAGAAATGCGCTATCTAAGGGATCTGCAGGCCAGGATCACCCGTGAACTGCGCAACGAACTTCTCATCACACCCAGAGTTGAACTGGTTCAGCCAAACACCATTCCCCGTTCAACCGGAAAGGCAGAACGGGTGGTGGACCGGAGGAAGTAATTCCGAGAGCAAGGCTCACAGAAGCTCCGATCTCTGAAACGGAGGTGCTGGGCAAGAGTGTCTGCTCCGCAAAGAACATAGTCGCACATTTCAGGTAGCCTCAATTGGCCTGTTGACAGGCCACAGTTTCATATTAACCTCGACTAACCAGGCAGCGGGTAATGATTTGCCGGTGGCTCCGCATGTTCTTTGCTGCGCAGCCAATCCTGCCGTCACCCTGCCACGGCCTTCGAATTTCAGCCGAGGTTGAAAAAGTAGCCTCTGCGCGGTAGAATACAATAATCAGCGAACCTGACTTCAAAGCGAATAGGTGCCGATTTACACCGGTACAGGGAGGAAGATCAATCAGGAAGATTTATGGACACACCGCAGGTCTAGGTGCTGCCTATCTCAAACGTGTACAAAAACTCTACAGACGACGTCTGCCGCCGCAGGCCATAATCACTCCTGAATTGTCTCGCACTCTTGCCAGGCTCTCCTATGAAGCCCACCGGCAAATTGCCCTGCTCATAAGCCGCAGCGGAGCAATTGAGCGAATCATCATTGGCAACGACCGCTCCATCTTCATTCCTGAACTGCCAGCCAGCCGAGGACAGCGTGGCCGGTTGCGCGGCATCCGCTGCGTGCACACCCATCTGGACAGCGAACCGCTCACAGAAGATGATCTCATGGACCTGGTGTTCCTGCGCCTCGATCTGATGGCAGCCCTGGAGGTGGATGCTCACGGGGGGGCCCGACGTCTGCACGGGGCGCACCTCCTGCCTCAGAATGTCAATGGCAGAGGCTGGATGTTGCTGGAACCAATTCCTGCTCATACAGTCACTATGGACTTTCTCTCGCTAGTGCAGTCCCTGGAAGCTGAGTTTACCAGACGCCAGAGTCTATTGGCCATCAGAGACGGCAAGGACCGTGCTATTCTTTGCAGCGTCACCAACAGCCCTCGGGCCGAGGCTGAGGCTTCCATGGAGGAACTGGCAGCTTTGGCCAGATCCTCGGGCATAGCGGTGGCAGATCGCCTTATCCAGCGGCAGCGCAAAGCAAATCCCAAGTATCTCATGGGCCGCGGCAAATTGGGTGAGCTGGTGCTCAGGGCATTGCAGCTGGGGGTTGACCTGTTGATTTTCGACCAGAACCTCAACCCGTCACAGGTCCGTTCAATTACGGATTTCACCGAGCTCAGGGTTATTGATCGAACCCAGTTGATTCTGGACATATTTGCCCAGAGAGCAAAAACGAGAGAAGGCAAGATTCAGGTAGAAATGGCCCAGCTAAAGTACATGCTGCCAAGGCTGGGAGTCAAAGATGATGCCCTGTCGCGCCTGACGGGCGGCATTGGAGGCCGGGGCCCCGGAGAGACCAAGCTGGAGATCAATCGACGGCGTGTCAGAGAACGAATTTCTCGACTGGAAATTCAGCTGCAGCAGGTGGGCAGACAGCGCAGCCAGCAAAGGGATCTTCGCCTGCGGAGCGGCCTGCCTATCATTTCCATTATAGGCTACACCAATGCCGGGAAATCCACGCTGCTCAATGCGCTCACCCGCAGCGACGTTCAGGTGGAAGACCGCCTTTTTGCTACACTCGATCCAGCCAGCCGCAGACTGCGCTTTCCAAGTGACCGAGAGGTAATCATAACGGATACAGTGGGATTTATTCGTGATTTGCCGCGGGACTTGATGGAAGCTTTCAAGGCCACTCTAGAGGAATTGCAGCATGCAGATATTCTCGTGCACGTGGTGGACATAAGCAGTCCAAGATATGAAGAACAGATGGAGGCGGTGGACAAGATCCTTGCCCAACTGCACTTGCAGCTCGCTCCCAGGGTGCTGGTGTTTAACAAAGCCGATCTTGTCGAGGACAAGAAATACCTGCAAAATCTCTGCGACCGACACAAGGCTGTGGCCATTTCGGCCTTATATCCGAAAACCCTGCATGTACTCGTGGAGACGCTGGAAAAGGAGCTGAGGCGTCGGCATACGGCTCTGTCTACCAGGAGAGCAACGGCTCTATGAGAGGGCAAAGCCCTCCTCAGGGCACGCTGCTATTCTGCTCTGCGTTGGGCAAGTATCTGCCGCGCCTGCTGTACGTCCCTCTGAATCTGCTCGGCGAGCTCCTCGGGTCCAGAAAAGGCCTTTTCATCACGGAGCCTCTCGACGAAGCGGATCTGGATGGTTTCACCGTAGATATTCTCATTGAAGTCCAGTATATGGGTTTCTACGGAAAAGGAGCCGTCCTGAAAGGTAGGATTGTAGCCCACATTGGTGGCCCCGGCGTATGTCTTGCCTCTGACCACTACCTGGGTGGCATATACGCCTGGCTTGGGAGTCAGTTCGTCAATGAGCAGCAGATTTGCAGTGGGAAAGCCGAGGAGACGGCCGCCGCGGTCTCTGCCTTTGATTACCATGCCGCATACCTGATAGTCGCGGCCGAGCATCTGGCGAGCTTTGTGCAGGTCTCCGGCTGTGACGAATTTCCTGATAGCGCTGGAGCTCACTTCCTGCCCCTCTATAAAAAAGTCTGGTGCTACGTGAACCTGAAAGTTGAGCTTTTCCCCCATGGCAACAAGTAAAGGAATGTCACCCTGGCGATTGCGTCCGAAGCGGTAGTCAGGCCCCACCACAATAGCGCTGGCACCTATCTTGTTATGAATGAAGCGTTCAATGAACTCCGTTGCTTCCATCTGGGCGAATTCCAGGGTGAAATGGACCACTAGAAGCACGTCGATGCCTGCTTCTTCAATGAGCTGGACTTTCTGTTCCAGTAAAGTGATAAGTGGCGGACCATTTGTGGTTGAAAGTACTTTGATGGGATGTGGGTCAAAGGTGATAACCATTGACTCGCTGCCACTGGTGCGGGCAATCTCTCTGACATGTTGGAACAGACTCATGTGGCCAAGATGGACGCCATCAAAGTTGCCAATGGTAATCACTGGTTTTCGAAAAGTTCGTCTGATGTTCTCGATTCCATGAATGATTTCCATGACAGCGGGTCTGAAACCTCCATTATACCTAAGGCGTAGTCTCGATAAGCCGACATAATTTCGGCTTGACAAAGAAAGATTATCAGAATACCTTATGCACGTCCGGCTGGCAACTCTAATCTTATGCCGAAGTGGCGGAACTGGTAGACGCGCTAGGTTCAGGGTCTAGTGGGGGTTGCCCCGTGGGAGTTCGAGTCTCCCCTTCGGCACCAGAGCCGGTTATCGTGCCAACCCTGTAAAGCCCTGCCTGCTGGGGCTTTTTCTTTTTGCGTGTTGTTGCTGTCTGCAAGGAACTGGCGACAAGGTTTGAGGGAGCTTCGATGGAAGGACAGGAAGAGCAGAGAAGGTATCCAAGGGCAGTAGTGAGTCTCAGTGTAGAGTTTTGCCACCAAGACAACAAAGAGAAGGCCAGGGCATTGAACTTGAGTGAGAGTGGCATGCTCATCGAAACCAAGTCTCCGGCGCCTCTTGCAGAGAGGGTCACGGTTGCCTTCAAAATCTCTGAAGAGCAAGAACCTGTCGAGGTTGATGGAGAAGTTGTCTGGGTCAACAAGTACTCAGCCAATTATCCTTTCGGAATGGCCGTGAAGTTTCAGGGGCTGCAAAATGATACCCAGGAGATGATTCGAGACTATGTCAACAAAATCCTTGAATCTCCCTCTGCCTCGCGAAGAGATGACCTCAAGGCCATTCCAGACTGAGGAGTCTGTTAACGGGCATTCCCGGGTTCAAGCCCCGGCATGGAACTGAGCTTGACATTCACTCCAGCCTTGTTAATTTTCACAAGAAAAATTGAGCCGGTTCAGTAAGCTGCTCAAAGTCTTCCTCCGCAGTAAGGGCAGTACTTGAAGTCTTTTTCTACGTTTGCCCCGCATTGGCGGCAGCGTGAGTCTCTCAGGTCAATACCCGGAGAGATGGCGAATCCCCTTTCATCGCTGATGTGCCCACAGCGGTCGCACTCTATGAAGGGCTCACCTTTGCGGATCCTGAAGATTGGAATGAAGAAAAGTGACAGATAGTCATCGACGCGCTTGAGAAAAGCCGCGGCTGGTTTTCCAGCTTTTTTTTCCTGGGACCGATACCACCAATGAAGATCATCGGCTCCACTCCCCTGACTCCTGTTTGTCACCGTTATAATTAATAATACCTCTCCTGGATTTTGTCTAGACGCGTACTTGTTGGATATTTAACAGTCTATCTTGATCCCAGGGCAGGTTTCATCGTATAGTCTTGCATTCATTTTTTAGCTGCCTGTAGAGGAGAGAACTGCTCTGTTCCTGGCGGCCGGTTTACTCTTGGTGGAGGGGGGTAAGAGATGAGACGCAGAATAATCCTGACAGCACTGACAATTGCTCTTTTCATGGTTCCTGGAGGTCTGCAAGATGCCATGGCAAAGGAAAAACCTTTCATCTTCGGCGTGCTCCTGGTTGGACCTTATAATGATCGCGGCTGGAGCCAGGCGCACTACGAAGCCGGCCTCTATGTGGAGCGCAAAGTCCCGGGAAGCAAGATGATCTATCTGGACAAGGTCAATCCGGCGGACAGACCAGGGTTGACACTGCCGCAGCTGGTGGACGATCTGGTGGCAAAGGGCGCCAGGTTAATTATTGCCAACTCGGACGACATGAAGGATGGCATACGGGAGGCGGCAAAACAGCATCCTGGAATTGCCTTTATCCACATCTCGGGTGACGATGTGCTCACTGGCAAGGCGCCGGCCAATCTTGGCAACATCATGGGGCGAATGGAGTATGCCAAAATGATGGCGGGTTTTGTCGCCGCTTTGACCACCAACACGGGAAAAATAGGCTATCTGGGCCCTCTCATCAACGAGGAGACCAGACGGTTGGCAGTTTCCGCCTACCTGGGAGCCGCCTACGGTTGGCAGCATGTTCGCAAGAAACCCCTGTCTGAACTGAAGTTCAAGGTGAGCTGGATTGGCTTCTGGTTCAATATTCCGGGAGTCACGGCAGACCCAACCCAGGTAGTGAACCGCTTCTATGACAGCGGCTTCGATGTGGTGCTTTCCGGCATCGATACCACTGAAGCTCTCGTGGTAGCAGGCCAAAAAAGAAGGCTTGGCCGACAGGTGTGGGCCATCCCTTATGATTACAAGGGTGCCTGTGAGGGTGCAGATGCAGTCTGTCTGGGGGTGCCTTATTTCAATTGGGGGCCGGCCTATGCCAGGACTGTTCGCGCTGTTCGCGACGGCACCTGGAAACCGTCATGGGATTGGAACGGACCTGATTGGCAGGATATCAACAGCGAAGACAGCAGCGCGGTTGGCTTCGAGGTCGGGCCCGCCATTTCTCCGGAGACAGCGCGCCATCTAGAGGAGTTCATCCAGGGGCTGGCTGCGAAGAAGATTAGACTCTTTCAGGGGCCGCTCTTCTATCAGGATGGCAGCGTGTTTCTCAAACCGGGTGAGGTTGCCATTGATAGACAGATCTGGTACATGCCGCAGCTGCTGCAGGGCATGGAAGGGGCGAGCAGCGCTAAGTAGTCATGCGCATCGAATTTAGAAATATCCACAAGCACTATGGTGCAGTGCGGGCGAACCAGGACATCAATCTCGTTCTGGAGCCCGGGCGGATCTATGGTCTGCTGGGAGAAAACGGCGCTGGAAAGAGCACCCTGATGCGGTTGCTTGCCGGTCACAGTCAACCTACGGAGGGACAGATCTTTTTTGACGGCAAAGGCTTCGCAGCACTCAACCCTGCCCAGGCACTTGCTCTCGGGGTAGGCATGCTGCATCAAGATCCTCTTGATTTTCCAGCCCTCAGAGTTTGGGAAAACTTCCAGCTGGGAGCGAGAAAACACCGGGGCAAGAGTGCCTGTATCCGACGTTTAGATGAACTTGCAAGCCGGTTTCATTTTCAGTTGGCACCGGAGAAAACCGTTGGCCGGCTTACAGTGGGTGAACGTCAGCAGTTGGAATTGCTGCGCTTGCTGGATCTGGGCGTAGGAGTGCTCATTCTTGACGAACCAACAACTGGCATCAGTCCCGGCCAGAAGCGCAAACTTTTCGAGGCCATTCAGCAGCTGGTGGGAGAACAGGGAAAGACTGTGGTCTTCGTCACCCACAAACTTGCCGAGGCGGAAGCCTTGTGCCAGGAAATCATTGTACTGCGTCATGGCAGGTTGGTGGCCAAAGTTGCACCGCCATACAACTCCAGGGAGATCTTGAGTTTCATGTTCGGTGCAGGGCATACAGGCGATAAGCCAGGCCGGATGCCCTCGAGGCCCGCTGATGATCTTCTGGTGCAGATGGAGGACGTTCAGGTGGCGGACGGCAGTTATGCACTTTCGGATCTCTCCCTGAGGATCAGAAAGGGCGAAATTATCGGTCTCGCGGGGCTGGAAGGCAGCGGCCAGGAATTGTTTCTGCGTGGTCTTGCCGGCCTGGCCCGAGTGGCCAAGGGCAGACTGACTTTCAATGGTGAAGACCTGCAAGGGCGGCCCTATCTGAGATTTCGGCGTGCAGGTGTGCATTTCTTGCCGGCAGCACGGCTTGAACAGGGCTTGTTTCCTGAACTGAGTCTGCGGGATCACTTCTCACTGGCTCTACCCGGGCAAAGCGGATCCGAAGAGGAGCTCTGTCAGGAGGGCATAAAGAAGTTCAGCATCCGAGCCCGGCCATCCACCTGTGCGCGGGCCCTTTCTGGCGGCAACCAGCAGCGTCTCCTGCTGGCACTCATTCCCGAGAACGCCAGCTTGCTGCTCATGGAGCATCCCACAAGGGGGCTCGACGTGGAATCTGGCCAGCAGGTGTGGCAGCACCTGATGGCCAGATGTCGACGAAACGCAGCTGTGGTATTTTCTTCAGCGGACTTTGAAGAACTCAAAGCGTACAGTCATAGAATTCTGGTTTTCTACAATAGAAGGATGGTGGCTGACCAACCAAGTCAGTCTCTCGACATGGAGACGATAGGACGAATGATGGCTGGTCATCCAGGGGCGGTATAGATAATGCGGACTTTCCGGGGTGTTGCTTACCGTACTGGCCAGGTCTTTGCCCCTGTTGTTCTTGCGGTCATCGTCACCTCGATCTTACTTGCCGTATCAGGTGCGCCGCCTTTGCAAACTCTGGCAATACTGCTGCAGGGAGGAATCGGTTCTGCAGCAAAGCTTGCCCTGTCTGCCAGTGTGTGGGTGCCACTCACTCTGTGCTCCTCTGCTCTATTGTTCACCTTTGCTGCTGGACTCTGGAACATTGGAGTTGAAGGACAGATCATCCTTGGGGCGATTATGGCCACTGGCTTTCTGCGGCTGTTTCCCGAGGGAGGCAGTGTTCTGTGGATTGGCGGCGCACTGCTGGCGGGAATGCTCGGCGGTGCCTTCTGGGCGCTGCTGTCTGGCTTGCTGCGAACCTGGGGCAGGGTTCACGAGATATTCTCTGGCCTGGGCCTCAATTTTGTTGCCCTTGGACTGACCCTTTATCTCATATTCGGTCCCTGGAAGCGTCCTGGAATAGCCTCCATGAGCGGCACAGAACCTATTGCCCCCTCGTTCTGGCTGGCCAGTTATCTCAATCTTCCCTGCAGCCCGGTCAGTTTGCTGCTGGCCCTGGTTTGTCTGGCAGTGGTTGCGGTGCTCCTGGGGCGGACCAGGTGGGGGCTCAGGTTGAAGGCAGTTGGGCAGAACCCGAATGCTGCCTTGCTGGTGGGGTTGGAGCCGAACCGGCGCATTCTGGAAGCCATGGCTGTGTGCGGCGCCGTTGCAGGGCTGGCAGGAGCACTGCAGGTTGTGGGGGTATATCATCGTCTATTGCCTGCCATTTCCAGTCAATACGGCTATACAGCCCTGCTGGTGGCCATGCTGGCTTCTTACCGCGTCGGCCTCATTCCCATAATCTGCTTCTTTTTTGCGGTACTCACCGTGGGCTCGATTCAGCTGCCTCTCCAGTTGCAACTCGACTCGTCGCTGAGTGGCGTGATCCAGGGGTGCCTGGTGCTGGCATTTTTCCTGGTTCAGGGTATAGAGGCAAAGCTGAGGATGCAATGGGGCAGGTCATGACAGATGCTCTAGCTCATGCGTTGGCCGGTATTCTGGTGGCAGGTGTTCCCCTGGTGCTGGCTACTCTTGGTGAGACATTGACTGAAAGGGCCGGGGTCATAAACCTGTCCCTTGACGGCACGATCCTCCTGGCAGCCATGAGCGCTTTTGCAGTTTCCTTCAGCAGCAACAATGCCTGGCTGGGCCTGACAGCTGCCGTAGGCGTTGGCTGTCTTGCAGCTGCAGTGCTGGCCGTGGTTTCTTTGCTTTTCAACCGCTCTCAGCTCGCCATCGGCTTTATCCTTACTCTGCTCTGGCGTGATCTCGCCTATTTCCTTGGTCACCCTTACGCCAGACAGCAGGGTGCTCAGCTGCCAGTCTGGACCATTGCCGGCATCAAGGATCTTCCTTTTCTGGGGGTGGTGCTTGGTCAGCAAACTCCGGTGGTCTACTTCAGCCTCTTTCTCATTCCCTTTTCCTGGTGGTGGCTTTGCCGGACGCGAGCGGGCCTCCGTTTGCGGGCAGTGGGCGAAGACCCCAGGGCTGCCTATGTGAGAGGCATCTGGGTGGTGGGGACCCGCATATTGTATACTCTGCTGGGAGGAGCCCTGGTGGGATTGGCAGGGGGAGCGTATTCTCTGGCGGTGAAACCGGGTTGGGGTCGGCCCCAGGGTGCTGAGGGAGCCGGCTGGATTGCTCTTGCCATTGTGATTTTCGGCGGCTGGCATCCTTTACGAGCTGCTTTCGGGGCATATCTTTTTGCCGCACTCCAGGTGGTCAGCATCCAGCTGCAGGACGCCTTTCCAGCAATTCCTGCTCCCATATTCCAGGTGGCCCCTTTCCCGGTTATGATTCTCACCTTGCTCCTGGTAAACATAGGTGATATTGGCTGGCTCCATGATCTGTCCCTGCGCCAGCCATGGCTGAGGAGATGGCTGCAGCGGCTGCAGGTCAGGGCGCCGGCTGCTCTCGGCCAAGATTTCCAGCCAGAGGAAGACAGTTAGAAGGGGGGGATTGTCCGGCCAATGAGCAGATGGCACATTTGGCTTGCTTTCTGCATTCTGTTTTTCTAAAAGGGAGCTGCTTGCCAGGTGGATGTTTACTGAATCACCCCTTGCTGTGGTTCATGAAACGTCCAGCTGGAGTCGCTCAATTCAACAGTCACTGATCAGGAGGAAATTTTCATGCGGGTTCTCATCTGCGATGGGCTCCATCCCGAGGGGGTTAAAATCTTCCAGCAAAGCAACAGCATCGACGTGGAAGTGCACGATCGGATCGATGCCGGTGAGCTGTACGACCGCATTGGCGAATTCGATGGTGTGGTGGTCAGGAGCGCCAGCAAGATAGACAGGTCTGTGCTCGAACGAGCTTTGCGCTTGCGGGTGGTCGGTCGGGCTGGCATTGGCGTCGACAACATTGACATTGACGCGGCAACCGAACGGGGAGTTCTGGTGATGAACACACCGGGCGCCAATGCCATGGCCGCGGCTGAGCACACCATGGCGCTGATGCTGGCGGTCTCGCGCCACATACCGCAGGCAAACCAGTCTATCAGGGAAGGAAAGTGGGAGAAGAAAAAATTCGTCGGCACTGAGCTGCACAACCATGTGCTGGGAATCATCGGTCTGGGGCGGATCGGAGCAATCGTGGCCCACAGGGCCCAGTGTATGAAGATGAGAGTGCTGGCCTATGATCCCTATATTTCCAGCGACGTGGCCGCCAAACTTGGCGTGGAGATGGTGCCTCTCGACGAGCTATTCCGTCAGGCCGACTACGTCAGCCTCCATGCGCCGCTCACCAAGGAAACCGCCAATTTGATCGACCGTGATGCTTTCGAAAGGATGAAGCCCGGTGTGCGCATCATCAACTGTGCCCGCGGAGGACTGCTGGACGAAGAGGCGCTCTATGAAGCTCTCGAGAAAGGCAAAGTAGCTGGTGCAGCTCTGGACGTATTTTCCCAGGAGCCGCCCATAGACAACCCCCTTCTCAGACTGCCGCAGGTGGTGGCTACCCCGCATCTGGGCGCCTCCAGTGCTCAGGCCCAGATAAACGTGGCACGGGCGATTGCTGGACAGATAGTGGACTATTTGACCAACGGCATCATAATGAATGCCGTGAACGTCCCCTCGGTGAGCCCGAAAATGATCGAGCAGATAAGGCCTTACATGGTGCTGGCCGAGCGACTCGGGGCCTTTGTTTCCCAGTATTTCCGGGGCAATGTTCGCCGCATGCGCGTCGGCTACAGCGGTGATCTTGGCGACCTCGAACTGGCCCCGGTAACCAATGCAGCCCAGAAGGGCTTTCTCGAACGAGCACTGGCCGAACAGGTCAATCTGGTGAATGCACCTGTACTCATGCGAAACCGCGGCATAGAAGTGGAGGTGGCCACAACCTCTGAAGTGAGGGGCTACACTGGTTTGATTACCGTGAAGGTGGTTACTGATAGAGGGGAATTTCAGGTGGCGGGCACGGTATTTCCCGAGCCACAGTGCCGCATTGTGCAGATCGACGAATACCGGGTGGAAGCGCCTCTCGAGGGACACATGCTTCTCATTACCAATTATGACCGACCTGGCGTCATCGGTTTCATTGGCACCACGCTCGGCAATCATCAGGTGAACATTGCGGACATGCACTTGAGCAGGGTTCGCTCCAAGGGTACGGCTATCTGCCTGGTCACCGTCGATGGTACAGTGCCGCCTGCTGCATTTCAGGCATTGCGTGACTTCGAAAATATCATTCAGGTGGTATTCATAGACATCTGAGGGAGTCTGCTGCTGGCCCCGCCAAGAGATCTGGCT